>JAOHFJ010000036.1 GCA_028097945.1 Candidatus Pelagibacter sp. | reverse complement strand
CATTTTGGCTTGATTGCCAAGTTCTTCTTCGACGCGTAATAATCTATTGTATTTTGCTACTCTTTCAGATCTTGCCAGTGAGCCTGTTTTGATTTGTGACGACATGGTAGCCACAGCCAAATCAGCTATAAAGGTATCTTCCGTATCTCCAGATCGGTGTGAGATAATTGTGCTAAAATTAGATTTTTTTGCCATTGATATAACCTCTAAAGTTTCAGTTAAAGTACCTATTTGGTTAGGTTTCACTAAAATACTATTAGCAGATTTTTCCTTAATCCCCTTATCGAGCCTTTTAGAATTTGTAACAAATAAATCATCGCCAACAATTTGAACATTATGTCCTATTGCAGATGTAATTTTTTTCCATGATTGCCAGTCTTCTTCTGCAAATGGATCTTCAATTGATTTAATTGGATATTTTGATGTTAATTTTTTGTAATAGTTTACAACATTATCTACAGGCATAAAGCTTGATGATTGAACTGCATATTCTCCTTTTTCATTCTTAAGTTCATTGGCAGCTACATCTAAGCAAATCACAACATCACTCCCTGCCTTTAATTTAGATTTTTCAATTGCTTGAACTATTAAATCTAATGCTTCCTCGTTAGAATTTATTGATGGAGCAAAGCCACCTTCATCTCCAACATTGGTGAGCATTTTTTTGGATTGCAACAATTTTTTAAGATTTTGTATTACAAGAAAACATTTTTCAATAGCGTTTGTAAAATTTTGAGCAGAATCAGGTCTAATCATAAATTCTTGGATATTCAAATCATTATCGGCGTGGGCCCCTCCATTAATAATATTCATTAGCGGAATAGGTAAGGAATATGTTTGACTTAAATTTTTATAAAGAGATTGTTTTTTTGAAATAGCTGCACACTTAGCATTAGCTAATGATACCGCTAATGTAGCATTCGCTCCAAGATTAGTTTTATTTTCGCTTCCATCTAAGTCTAATAAGATTTTATCAATATTTTCTTGTTCATGTGGACTTAAATTATTTAGTTTGCTTGAAATTTTATTATTTATATTTTGAACTGCAGTATTAACACTTTTTCCTAAAAACTTATTTTGATCTTTATCTCTTAATTCGTGTGCTTCAAAAGCGCCTGTTGAAGCTCCTGATGGGGAAATTGCTGAAGCTGATGAACCATCATCTAAAAAGATTTCAGCTTCAACAGTAGGATTTCCTCTACTATCAAATACTTGTCGCCCTTTAACCTTTTTGATTTTTGCCATTCTTTTTATTTAACTAACTTATCTATTTCAGTTAATTTTTTTAATAATGCTTTTACTTCATTTAATGGCACCATATTTGGACCATCTGATGGCGCATTATCTGGATCTTCATGTGTTTCCATAAAAATTGCTCCAACTCCTACAGCTATCGCTGCTCGAGCTAAATAAGGGACAAACTCTCTTTGCCCACCACTTTTTTCACCCATACCCCCTGGTTGTTGTACAGAGTGAGTAGCATCAAATACAATTGGAAAGCCAAATCTCGACATGATAGGCAAAGCTCTCATATCTGAAACAAGAGTATTGTAGCCAAAGCTTGCTCCTCTTTCGGTAATTAAAATATTTTTATTTCCAGAGTCTTCAATTTTTTTTATTACATTTGCCATATCCCATGGTGCTAAAAATTGACCTTTTTTTACATTAATTATTTTTCCGGTTTTTGCAGCTGCAATTAATAGGTCTGTTTGCCGACAAAGAAATGCTGGAATTTGCAAGACATCAACGTGATTTGCAACTATTGAACATTGCTCTGCTGTATGAACGTCGGTTAATACAGGTAATCCAACTTCTTTTTTAATTTTATCAAAAATAGCTAAAGATTTGTCTAAACCCATGCCTCTTTTACCTTTGAGACTTGTCCTATTAGCTTTATCAAAGGAAGTTTTATAAATTAAATTAATTCCAAGTTCATTAGTAATTTTTTTTAATTCCGAAGAAATCTTTAAGGCATGTTCTTCATTTTCTAACTGACAAGGTCCAGCAATCAAAGTAAACGGCTTGTCGTTAGCTATTTCAAAATTTGAACATTTTACTTTATGATTTTTCATTATTTATTCGATTTGATTTTTGCGGCTTTTATAAATGCAGAGAATAAAGGATGTGGAGCTAAAGGTCTAGATTTAAATTCTGGGTGAAATTGAACTCCAATAAACCAAGGATGATTTTTAAGCTCTACAATCTCAGGTAATTTTAAATCTGGTGATAATCCAGAAAATATCATTCCTTTTTTTTCAAAATTATCTTTAAAATTTATATTAACTTCATATCTATGTCTGTGTCTCTCGAAGATTTTTGCTGATTTGTAAATGCTATGGATCAATGATCCTTTTTTTAGCCTTGCTTCATAACTGCCTAGCCTCATTGTGCCGCCTAATTCTTTATCGGTTCCTTTAATAACTATCCCATCTTTTTCCCATTCTTCCATCAGACCAACAACAGAAGCTTTTGAAGATCCAAATTCACTGGAAGTTGCTTTTTTAATATTTAATTTATTTCTAGCAAACTCTATTACAGCCATTTGCATACCAAAACAAATTCCTAAAAAAGGTATATTGTTTTTTCTAGCATACGAAATTGCTGCAATTTTTCCTTCAGTGCCTCTTTTGCCGAAACCTCCTGGAATTAGAATTCCTGAAACATCTTTTAACTTATTATTAACATCTTTTGGTTTTAGATAATCAGATTCGACTCTTACTAAATTTACTTTTAGATTGTTTGCTATACCGCCATGGGTTAAAGCCTCGTCTAATGATTTATAAGCATCTTTCAACTCAACATGGTGAAGTCTTTGTTACTGATGATGGAGCTGAAACTGATTTAGATTTAGGTCATTACGAAAGATTTTCAGGAATTTCAGCAAAAAAATCTGACAATATAACTACAGGAAGAATTTATAGTGACGTTTTAAAAAAAGAGCGTAAAGGAAAGTACTTAGGAAAAACAGTTCAAGTTATTCCACATATAACAAATAGAATTAAGGAATTTATTAAACATGATGTAGCAAAAGAAGATTTTGTCATTTGTGAAATAGGAGGAACAGTCGGAGATATTGAAAGCCTACCTTTTTTGGAAGCTATCAGGCAATTTTCAAACGAAATAGGAAAAAAGAATACTCTTTTTATTCATCTTACCTTAGTTCCTTATATGAAAGCTTCAGATGAAATTAAGACAAAACCAACTCAACATTCAGTTAAAGAACTAAGAAGCATTGGTATTCAA
>JAOHFJ010000035.1 GCA_028097945.1 Candidatus Pelagibacter sp. | reverse complement strand
TCAAATTCTAGTTAAAATTATTAAATTAAAAAAATTAAGATCTTGTATAGATGGAATCATTTTCATGTTTCAGAAAGAGTTAGGTGAAAAGATTATAAGTAAGTTCCCTTCTCCTAAATATGGAAGATTGTCAATTTTAACTAATTTAAAATTAAATATTGAAAATAAATTTTTGGTTTCTCCAAATTGTTTTGTTCCAAGGCCTAAAGTGACATCTATGGTTATTTATTTTAAAGTTAATAAGGATGTTGTGTTTAAAATTAAAAAAATTGAAAATTTAGAGTTGGTTACAAATATCCTTTTTTCCAATAAACGAAAAATGATTAATAAAAATATTAAAAAAATTCTTGATTCAAAAAAAATTACAAAGATTAAAGAATTAAAATTAAATGTAAGACCCACAGAACTGGGTCCGAAAATATTTTACAAAATTACTGAGTTATTTGAGAAATGAAATTGAAATTTTTTTCATTTAAGATTATACTTTCAATTTGTTTAAAACAAACATCAAGATTTTTGTTAATTATTATATAATCATAATCGTTCCAATGTTTAATATCTTCATCAAAAGAATTAAACCTTTTTTTAATTTCATCCTCTGTGTTTTGGTTTCTTTTAATTAGTCTTTTTTTAAGCTCTTCTTTATTGTTTGTAATTAAATATATTTTAACCAAATTTAAGTTTTCATAATTAGATAGCTGTTTAGTTCCTTGCCAGTCTATGTCAAATATTATGTCATTAATTAATATAGTTTGATCTACGTTTTCTTTTAGTGTCCCGTAGTAATTTTCAAAAATTTTTGCATATTCGTAAAATTTTTTAGTCTTTATTAATTCTTCAAATTTTTTTTTTGAAACGAAGTGATAGTCTATTCCATTTACCTCGTTCGACCTTGGTGACCTAGTTGTATGCGACACTGAAATCTTAAATGATTGATATTTTTGTTGAATTTTTTTTGTTAGAGTTGTTTTGCCAACTCCAGAAGGCGAAGACAATATAACCATGATATTTTTTGTATCATGTGTCATAAAATAGGAAATTTAACTAGATTTACTCTCAATAAATTTAATTGCGTCACTAACAGTTAGAATTTTTTCTGCCTCACTATCAGAAATTTCAGACCCAAACTCTTCTTCAAAAGCCATTACTAATTCTACAGTATCCAAACTATCTGCGCCAAGATCGTCTATAAAACTAGCTTCTTCAGTTACTTTTTCTTCTTCAATACCAAGATGATCTGCAACAATTTTTTTTATTTTATCTTTTACATTATCTGACATGGAATCCTTTCGTATATTTTTAATTTCTTAATAGATTAATAAACAGAATTGTCAAGCCATATACATTCCACCATTAACATGTATGGTTTCGCCGTTAATATAGTTTGCCATATCAGACGCCAAAAAAGCTACACAATTAGAAACATCTTCTCCACTTCCAAGCTCACCCTGAGGTATTTTGTTAATCAAAGATTGTTTAAATTCATCATTAATTTTATCTGTCATTTCTGTCTTTATAAATCCCGGAGAAACACAATTAATGTTAATATTTTTTTTTGCGTACTCAATAGCTAGACTTTTTGAGAAAGCTACAATGCCTGCTTTAGAAGCAGCGTAGTTTGCTTGACCTAAATTACCAGTATGTCCTACAATTGAAGTTATATTTACAATTCTTCCAAATTTTTTTTTGAGCATTTTTTTAATAGTATGTTTACAAAGTAAAAAACTAGCTGTTAGATTTATGTCAAGTACTCTTTTCCAATTTTCTTCTGTTAATCTAATAGAAAGATTATCTAAAGTAATTCCTGCATTATTTACCAAAATGTCTATGCCATCTAAATTTTTGTTTATACTATCTATAAAATTTTCAATTTTGTTATGTTCATCTAATTTAAATTTTTCAATATAAATTTCGGGATATTTTTTTTTTAAATTATTCAATTTTTCTTCATTAGTACCTGTAGCTGCAACTATTGATCCTAAACTAGTAAATTTTTCTACTAAACTATTACCAATTCCACCAGTTGCGCCCGTGATTAAAATTTTTTTATTTTTTAAATTCATCTGTAAAATTTTTAATATCAGCAATTGAGTTAATTGAAAAGCAATTTACATCTTTTATTGTTCTTTTAACCATGCCAGTTAAGACTTTTCCTGGTCCTATTTCTATAAAATTTTTGACACCAGTTTCTGACATCTCAATTATGCTTTCTCGCCATTTTACTGTAGAAAAAATTTGATCTACTAATAGTTTTTTAATTGTTTCAGAATTATCTTCTGATTTTGCTGTAACATTGTTTATGATTTTATGCGATGGATTTAAAAATTTTGTAGAATGTATTTTTTCTTCCATTTTCTTTGCGGCGGGTTTCATTAATGAACAATGAAAAGGTGCACTCACATTAAGTGGTATTGACTTAATTTTTTTTTCTTTTAACAAAATTTTAAAAGACTCAACACTTTCTTTATCTCCGCTTATGATTACTTGACCATCCGCATTGTCATTTGCTATTTCACAAACACCATTTTTTTCTTTCTTGGAATTTAATAAACTTTTTATTTCTGGAGTTTTCATTCCTAGAACTGCAATCATGCTCCCTTGACCAACTGGTACTGCTTCTTGCATAGACTTCCCTCTTTCATGTAATAAATATAAAGAGTCTTTAAAAGTTAGAGAATTTGCACAAACTAAAGCACTATACTCTCCCAAGGAATGTCCTGCGAAATATTTAAATGAATTTAAATCCAAACCAAATTCATCTTCAAAAACTTTAAAAATAGAATAACTTACAGTCAGGATGGCTGGTTGAGTATTCATAGTTAATTGAAGTTCGTCCGCTGGCCCCTCTAATATTAATTTAGAGATTGAATAATTTAATGTTTCATCAGCTTCTTTAAATATTTTTTTTACTTTTTCATATTTTTGATAAAATTCAGAGCCCATACCCACCACTTGAGAACCTTGGCCTGGAAATAATAAAGCGTTCATTGATATAAGTCTATTTAACAATTATTAGTGTTGATATAATTATTCATTATAGTATAAACCAGTTTTTATAAATAATTAATTAAACAAGATTAACAGTATAAATTATGGCTTTTTACGAAAATACTATTGTAGCTAAACAAGATTTGGCTGAAAAAGATTTAAAAACAATTAAAGAAAAATATAATGAAATTATAAACAGTTCCTCAGGAAAAGTTTTAAAAATTGAAGAATGGGGTCTGTTAAATTTAGCAAAAAAAATTAAAAATTATAAAAAAGGTTTTTACATCCATTATAAATTTGAGGGT
>JAOHFJ010000034.1 GCA_028097945.1 Candidatus Pelagibacter sp. | reverse complement strand
CACACACAGCTAAATTAACTGGTAAAGTTTTTTTGACTTCATTTAACATTTCATCTGCCGATATTATTTTTTTTACTTTAATACCTTTCGGAGAGGCTAATTTAGTTGGTCCAGTTATTAATGTTGTTTTTATACCAAGTTTATTAAGCGCTATAGCAATTTCAAAACCTTGTTTGCCACTTGACTCATTAGAGATATATCGTATTGGATCAATGTACTCTCTTGTAGGGCCTGCAGTTACTAAGGCTTTCAAGTTTCTTCCTTTAACAATGCTCCTATTATTAAAGTAGTTTTTTAAATATGCAAAGATCTGTCTTGGACTAGACATTTTACCTTCACCGAATTCACCACAAGCCATCTCACCTTTTTCAGGACCAATGAACAGATAACCGTAGTCCTGTAAAATTTTTAGATTTGACTGAGTAGCTTTATGTAGCCACATTCTAACATTCATAGCTGGCACTAAAAGTATATCTTTGTCCGCGGCTAACAAAACAGTAGTAGCTAAATCTTCAGCTTTTCCAATTGATAGTTTGCTCATAAAATTGGCAGTAGTTGGCATTACTAAAATGATATCAGCCCATCTAGAGAGTTCTATATGATCTATTTCTGTTTCTGACTCACTATCAAACATATTTTCAAACGTCTTTGACTTGGTTAATGTTGATAAGGACAAAGGCGTAACAAATTCTCTACCGCTTTTTGTAAGAATAGTTTTTATCTTCACACCATTTTTTTTTAATAATCTTATTAAATCAAGTGATTTGTAGGCAGCTATACCACCACCTATTACTATTAAGATTTTTTTGTTTTTTAACGTCATTTACCTAGATTAAAATACTAACAAGAAGACAATTACAATACTAAAAAAACTAATTAAGACATTATTTCTAAAATTTTTTAATCTCATCTGTTCCATTTCTAAGTTTTTATTGTTTGTACCTAAATTCAACTTACCTTCCGCAACAAGTTTTAATGCATATTCTGCCTTATCCATTAAACCAGGAAAATCTGGTATTCGTTTTATTATTTCTGCTGATGTATTTAAAGCTGTATCAATTGTTGATTTAGGGCTTTTTAAGTTTTTAAGCCAATCTTCTAAAACAGGTTTAGATACTTCCCAAATATTTGTATCCGGGTATAATTTTCTTGCAACTCCTTCCACAACGACCATCGTTTTCTGAAGTAATAGTAATGGAGGTTGTGTAGCCATATTGAATTTTTCTGTAATCTCGAATAATTGAGCTAATAAATTTCCACCAGAAATATCTTTTATAGATTGGCCAAATATTGGTTCACCTACAGAGCGTAATGCTTGAGCAAATTCATCCTTAGATGCATTTTGAGGAACTAATCCCGCTTGAAAATGAACTTCTGCAACTTTAACATAATCTCGTTGTATGAACCCATATAAAATTTCAGCTAAAAACTTTCTATTATTTTTATCCAATCTACCCATAATTCCAAAATCAACAGGAATAATATTGCCTTTTGAATCTACAAATAGATTGCCTTGATGCATATCGCCGTGGAAAAAACCATCACGCACGGCTTGCTTTAAAAAATGTTGAATTAAATTTTCAGCTAAGAGTTTCAAATTTATACCTTGTTCTTCTAATTTTCCTTGTTCTCTAATTGAAACACCACTTACTTTATCTAGAGTAAGTATTTTCTTTGTTGTATAATTCCAATAAATCTTTGGAACATTAAATCCCTTATCCAATTTAGTATTTTCATATAGTTCGTTAGCAGCAGCAGCCTCAAATCTTAAATCCATTTCAATATTGGTAATTTCTCTTAAAAGGTGCACTACCTCTACTAGCTTCAATCTTTTGGCTTTTGAAATCGTATTTTCGACTATATATGCAAACAACATCAAAGCATCCAACTCCTCATTAAATAATTTTTCTATATCCGGTCTTAAAATTTTTATTGCTACCTGTTTCTCTTGATTTTCATTTTTAATTTTAGCGAAATGAACCTGGGCAATCGATGCTGCTGCTATCGGGTCGCCTATTTCAATAATATTTTGATATTGTTTTTCACCAATCTCTTTTTTAATCACTTTTTTTGCCTCATAAAGCTCAAACGCAGGAACTTTATCTTGAAGTTTTTCCAAATCTTTTGCCATTTCTTCACCAATTATGTCAGGTCTTGTAGCTAAAAATTGTCCGAGTTTTATAAATGTAGTACCCATACCTTGAAGAGCAATACAGAGGTTTTGACCAGGATTATTATTTTGTAACGGAGTATTTTTTGAGCCAATAGAAATCAAACTAAAAAATAAATTTATTGGTACTGGAATTTGATGTAATCGATTTATTGTATCAATTGCACCTGAGGTGGAAAGTTTCCTCGCAATTTGAAATAACTTAAAAACTCTTTTTATCATTTAAATTTTCCATCCAGAATGTATAGCAGAGATACCATTAGAAAGATTTCTGTATTCTACATGACTAAATCCATTTTTAGCAATCAATGCTAAAAGTTGTTCTTGATTATAAAAAGCATCTATGCTGTTAATTAAATACTCGTAAGGTCTAGAGGATCCTACAATATATTTTCCTAAAGCAGGTAAAGCTTTTGAATAGTTTTTATAAAAAAAGTTTAAAAATTCGTTATTTATTTTTGAGAATTCTAAACACATAAAACGCCCTCCTGGCTTTAAAACCCTGTAAGCTTCCTTAAGAGCTTTATCAACATCAGAAACATTTCTTATACCATAGCTAATTGAGTAAAAATCAAACATATTATCTTTGACAGGCAATGACTCAGCCCTGGACTTGATCCATTTAATATTCTTAAAATTTGCAAGATTGCTCTTTCCTTTCTTAAACATATCATTGTTTGGTTCAACACAAGTGACAGGCGATAAATTTTTATTTTGTAAAGAAAATAGTTTTGCTACATCTCCAGTCCCTGATGCAACATCAATTAATGAGGAATTAATTGAAGGATTCATCCAGTCAATAAATTTATTTTTCCAAATACGATGTATTCCCAAAGACATTATATCGTTCATCAAATCATATTTATTATAAACTTTCGAAAATACAGAATTGACTAATTTTGCTTTATCTTGAATAGTATTTTTCATAACTTAATTATATGCCAGAATTACCAGAAGTTGAAGTTGTTAAAAGGTCCTTAATTAACAAAACGCAAAATTTAATTGTAAAAGCAGTCAAAATAAATGATGGGAGATTAAGATACAAAATTGATAGAAACAAAATCAAAAAAATTATTGGGCTTAAGTTTATAAAGATATCTAGAAAATCTAAATATCTATTATTTTTCTTCAATAAAGATATTGTAATGTTAGTACATTTAGGTATGACAGGAAA
>JAOHFJ010000033.1 GCA_028097945.1 Candidatus Pelagibacter sp. | reverse complement strand
TATTTGGCTTTAAAATTATATTGAACATCATTAATCATAAATTTTATCTTATATGCATGTAGCATTAGATTTTTAATTTTGACTCTTTTTCTATTAGATAAAAAATATTTATTATCACCTATTATCGGATTTCCAATATTAAGTAATTGTTTTCGTAGCTGATGTTTTCTTCCTGTAATTGGATTTAATTCTAAATACGAATAACCTTCATTTGATTTGATAATTTTTATATTAGATATTGCTTTTTGAGTAATCTTTTTATTATTTTCATAATAAATTAAGTCATCTCGCATTATTTTTATTGTTTTATTTACTTTACCATAAACAATAGCGAGATAAGTTTTATGAATTTTTCTTATTCTAAATAAACTCGTAAAAAGTTGAGCGTATTTTCTATTTTTAGCTATTATCAAAATTCCAGAAGTTTCTTTATCTAATCTATGAACAATAAATGGTTTAGAATTATCAAAATATTTTGTGTTTTTTAATATATCAATAATATTTTTAAATGATTTTGTGCCTGATTGAACTGGTATGCCAGTAGGTTTATTTATTACTATAAAATTTTCATTATTTTCTATTACATAGTCATCATAAGTATCAATTTCTTTTTCTTTCGGTAAATATTTTAATTTCTTTTTATTATCTGTAGGTTTAAACTTTGAAATATCATAGATCTCAATAAAATCTCCAGTCTGCAATCTATAAGAAGATTTAGTTTTTTTTTTATTAATTTTGATTTTATTTTGTCTGATGATTTTTTCTATTAATGAATGAGGTAAATTTATTACTTTATTCTTAAACCATTTATCAAGACGTGAATCATTATAGTCTTCGTCTACAGTAAAAGTTTTGGGCATGTAAGCTTAAATTATTTGCTAGCTACTTTTGGTTCTGTCGGAATTTCTTTTGTTTTATCTTTTGTTTGGGTTTTTTTTGGCTTATCAACTTTTTTAGCTTCAGGATTTCTGTCAACCAGTTCAATGACAGCCATTGGTGCATCGTCACCAGTTCTGAACCCTGCTTTTAAAACTCTTGAATAACCACCTTTTCTTGAGCTATATCTTTTCGATAATTCGTCGAAAACTTTTGATACAGATTTTTTATCTTGTAATTTTGAAAATAATCTTTTTTTATTGCTTAGAATATTTTTTTTACCAATTGTGATTACTTTATCAATTTGAGGCTTAAGTTCTTTCGCTTTCGGTAAAGTTGTTATTATTTGCTCATACTTTATTAGAGAATTAAGCATATTTTTAAACAACGCTTTACGGTGTTCGCTAGTTTTATTTAATTTTCTATAACCTAGACCGTGTCTCATTAGTAACTATTTTCCTCTAATTTTTTAGAAAGTTCTGCAATATTATCTGGTGGCCAATTTGGTATTTCCATACCTAAATATAATGACATGGTGTTTAATACTTCTTTTATTTCATTAAGAGATTTTCTTCCGAAGTTAGGTGTTCTAAGCATTTCTGGCTCCGTTTTTTGCACTAAATCACCAATATAAATAATGTTATCATTTTTAAGACAATTCATTGATCTGACAGATAATTCAAGCTCTTCAACTCTCTTCAATAAGTTTCTGTTAAACTCCGGTTCGGATGATTTAACTTCTTTTACTATTTCCTGTGGATCTTCAAAATTAACAAACATTGATAATTGATCTTGAAATATTCTTGCTGAGTACGCAATTGCATCTTCTGCGTCAACAGTCCCATTTGTTTCTACTGTCATAACCAATTTGTCGTAGTCTAAAGCACTGCCAGCTCGAGTGTTTTCAACAGAAAATGAAACTTTTTTAACAGGACTAAATAAAGAGTCTATTGAAATCAAACCAAGTGGACTATCATCAGTTTTATTTTTAGGTGCTGGTACGTACCCTTTTCCGTTAGTTACCATTAATTCCATATGAAAATTTGTTTTTTCATCAAGGTTACAAATTGTTTGTTCGGGATTTAATATCTCAATTTCAGGAACAAGTGTAATATCTTTTGCTTTAACTTCTTTAGGACCTTTAATATCTAAAATAATTTTTTTAGTACTTGAAGATGAGGATTTTATTGCAAGATTTTTCACATTTAAAACTATATCTGTTACATCTTCTCTTACTCCTTTAATGGATGAAAATTCATGTAATACTCCGTCAATTTGAATAGCAGTAACAGCTGCTCCTTGTATAGATGATAATAAAATTCTTCGTAAAGAATTTCCTATAGTTTGACCGAAACCCTTTTCAAGAGGCTCAGCTACTACCTTTGCTAATGTTTTATCCTCGTTACTTGTGATATCGAGCTTGCTAGGTTTAATTAGAGCTTTCCAATTTTTATCTATTATATTAGTTGTCGACTGCATTATACTCTCCTTCTTTTTGGTGGTCTCGCACCATTATGTGGCATGGGTGTTGTGTCTTTAATTGATAAAATTTTAAATCCCCTAGACTGTAAAGACCGTAATGCTGTCTCTCTACCTGATCCAGGACCTTTTACTTGAACAGTCAAAGTTCTTAATCCTTGTTCAAATGCTTTAGCACCTGCGTCATCAGCTGCAACTTGTGCCGCGTAAGGTGTTGACTTTCTTGAACCTTTAAAACCTTTTGCGCCAGCAGAAGACCAAGAAATTACGTTTCCACTTTCATCTGCTATTGAAATTATTGTATTATTAAATGTAGAATAAACATAAGCCACCCCTGATGTTATATTTTTTTTAACTTTTTTTTTCTTTTTAAAAGAGCTTATTTTTTTTTCAACTTTTTTAGTATCTTTCGCTTCAACTTTTTTTTCAACTTTTTCGTTTTTTTTATTCATTAAGGTTATTTTTTAAGTGGGGTTAATTTTTTACCAGCAATAGCAATTGCTTTACCTTTTCTAGTTCTGGCATTGCATTGAGTTCTTTGACCTCTTACAGGAAGTTTTTTTTTATGCCTTGAACCTCTATAGCACGCAAGATCAACTAATCTTTTTATATTAACGGATACTTCTCTTCTTAAATCTCCCTCAACTTTATGATTTGCGTCTATGAATTCTCTAATTTTTAGAACCTGTTCTTCAGATAATTCATTAACTCTCTTTGATGATGGTATGTTGAGTTCTTTACAAATTTTTTTTGATGAGTGTAATCCAATTCCATGAATGTATGTTAGAGCAATACTAACAACCTTATTTTGTGGAATATTTATTCCTGCAATACGAGCCATAAATTTATGAGTTATTAATTCTTGCGTATTTATATTGTCTAATAATTTAAAGTCAACCCTTGATACTCTCTATTAAGCCGCTAATTTCACCGCTGATTGCTGATATAGATGCCTCACCATTGACTACTTTAAGTAAATTAGATCGTTTATAAAAATCAATTACAGGTTTGATATTATTTTCATAATTTATAAAT
>JAOHFJ010000032.1 GCA_028097945.1 Candidatus Pelagibacter sp. | reverse complement strand
TAATAATAAAATTAAAATGAGCGAAAAACCAAGGCACCCAGAAAAAGTAAACAAACCAATAAATCCTATTAAGAGAAAACCTGATTGGATAAGATCTAAAATAGTTGACTCTCAAGTTTTTTTTCAAACAAAAAAAGTTGTGAACCAGAACAATCTGGTAACAGTTTGCCAGGAAGCTAATTGTCCTAATATTACTGAATGTTGGAGTAAAAAACATGCAACTTTTATGATTATGGGAGACACATGTACAAGAGCTTGTGCATTTTGTGATGTTAAAACCGGTAAACCAAGTGATCTAGACATCTTTGAGCCATTAAAAATTTCTAATGCGGTAAAAGATTTAAATTTAAAGCATGTTGTGATTACATCTGTTGATAGAGATGACCTTGAAGATGGAGGGTCGGAACATTTTTATAAAGTTGTAAGAGCTACAAGAGAAAAAAATCCTGAAACTTCTATTGAAGTTCTAACGCCTGATTTTTTAAGAAAAGGTGGTGCATATAAAAAAGTTTTGGAAGCTGACTTAGATGTTTTCAATCATAATATAGAAACAGTTCCAAGACTTTATACAAAAGTTAGGCCTGGAGCACGTTATTTTGCTTCATTGGAATTACTTAAAAATGCAAAGAGATATAATAAAAAAGTTTTTACTAAGTCAGGTATCATGGTTGGTTTAGGAGAAACTAAAGAAGAGGTAATACAAGTAATGGATGACTTAAGATCAGCAGAAGTCGATTTTATTACAATAGGTCAATACCTTCAGCCGTCAGAAAAACATCATCCTCTAGACCGATATTATCATCCAGATGAATTTAAAGAATTTGAAGATATTGCAAAAACAAAAGGCTTCTTACTTGTTTCTTCATCACCATTAACCAGATCATCATATCACGCTGATGAAGATTTTAGAAAATTACAGGACGCAAGAAATAAAAAGCTTGAATGTCATCCGCATCACTAAAAAAAATTATTTCTTGTAAAAAAGATCAACTTGTTTCAATGGTTCTTGATATTGAAAAATATCCTGAATTTGTTCCTTGGTGTATTGAAGGTAAGATTTTCGATAAGAATGAAAGTCCAGATTTAATTACTTTTAATGGTGATTTAAAAGTTGGTAAAAGTATTTTAAACGAAACCTTTTCGAGCCATGTTTCTTATCATAAAGAAACTGATAAAATTATTGTTACGAATTTAGATGGTCCTTTAAAACACCTAAAAAATGAATGGCATTTCAAAGAAATAAATAATAATACACAATTAGAATTTTTTATTGATTTTGAATTGAAAAATCCAATCTTAAATGGAATAATGAAAAAATCTTTTGAGCTTGGTTTAAATAAAATTGCAAAAGCTTTTGAAGAAAGGGCAGTCAAGTTGTACAAGTAATGTTAATTATTACAGTTTTATTAGTCGTATTTATTTTTACATTTAAAAATTTAGCCTCATATATTAAAAAAATTAGAACAGGGGATCCTAATGAAAGTGATAAAACTTATTGGATGTTTTCTTATGATTTTAAATCTCCAAATAAAGATTGGGTCCCAGAAAATAAAAATCTTTTAGCTAAAAAAAGAACAAGAAATTTCTTAGTTTTTATTCTTTATCTTAACGCGTTTGGAATATTCTTATTATTAAATAGTTTTACTGCTCATTTGCTTAACTTTATTGTTAATCCGGAATTCAGTTATCCTATTTAATTAATTTTAATAGTAAATTAAGTGATTTTTTCACCGTTTGTTTTTGAATATAGGACCTGCCTTTATTTCTAAAATTACATTTATTGACAATAGCCTTTTTTCCAACTCTAATTCCAATGAAAACTAAACCCACTGGTTTTTGTTTAGATCCACCTTTAGGACCAGCTATTCCTGTTATTGAAACACAGACTTTTGATTTACTAATTTTACTTAAGTTATTAACCATAGCCAAACAACATTGAACGCTTACAGCTCCATATTTTTTTATTATTTTTTGATTTATTTTTAAAATATTTGTTTTGGCTTGATTTGAGTAAGTAACTAATCCCATCGTAAATACTTTTGATGATCCGCTTACAGATGTAATAGCACTAGATAGCATTCCACCGGTACAAGACTCTGCAATTGCAAGTTTCATTTTTTTTCTTTTGATTAATGAAATTATCTTTTTATTTAAATTCATTAGAAAAATTTTGATTTAATTATCATAAAGATTATCAATGTAAGAACTACATATAAACCGGCAACTACATCATCCATTATTACTCCAAAACTATTTTTAAATTTTTTATCAAATAAACTGACTGGAAAAGGTTTTTTGATATCAAAATATCTAAATAAAATAAAAATATATAAATAAAATAAAACTGCTTCTTGCGAATCTTTTGCTGCCCCATGAGAGATTTCATATAGATAAATTGGAATTGACTGACCGATGAATTCATCTACAACAACTTCTTTAGGATCTTTATTTTCATTATATTTAATATATTCAGTAACTGCATAAAAGGAGTAAACAAAAATTATTAATAAAATTATTAAAATAACGTTGTTAGATAAATTTATTATATGAAATAAGCCGTATAGAAAAATAGTTGTGATTAGAGACGCTATTGTTCCTGGAGCAAATCTAAATGACCCAATACCAAAACATGTAACAAATAAATAATTCAAATTTTTAATCATATTTTATTACTGAACATATAACTTCACATGCTATTGCTCTTTCTTTTCCTATAACACCAAGTTTTTCAGTGGTTTTACCTTTAATATTTATTTGATTATTAGAAATTTCACAAAGTTTAGCGATATTATTAATCATTTTTTTTTTATAACTTTTTATTTTAGGTGTTTGAGTAATAATATTGATATCAATATTGTTTATTAAAAAACCTTTTGATTTAGTTTGTTCCATCACTTTTTTAAGCAAAATTGTAGATCGTATATTTTTAAACTTTTTATTTTTATCTGAAAACATTTGACCAATGTCACCCATTTTACAAGCACCTAAAATCGCATCAGTTATTGAGTGAAGAACTGGATCACCATCAGAGTGACCAAGCGTCCCTAATTTAGATTTAATCTTTAAACCAGCTAAATAAAGTTTTCTCTTTGGCGCCAGTCTATGAACATCAAATCCTATTCCTACACTTTGCTTAGATTTATAAATATTCCTTAAGTTTTCAAAATCTGATTTGTCTGTAATTTTAAAGTTATTTTTTTCGCCTTCAATAAATTTTACTTTATTAAGATTCATATATAAAGAGATATCATCATCCTTATACTTGCTAGAATTAGTTTTATGCAAATAATAAATCTCTTTTAAATTGAAAGCTTGAGGTGTTTGAGTCAAAAATAAATTATCTCTTATCTTTCCAACAATATATTCTTCCTTACTAGAGTCGATAATTTGCTTTATAGCATCCTGAACCTTAATTTTTGGAATTACAGCTCTTGCATTTTTCATATTTTTCATAATTAAACCTAATAATCTTGATGAAAAGTTAGGTCTCGCTACATCGTGAATTAAAACTTTAGAAATTCCTTTTTGATCTTTCAAATATCTTAGAGCATTGTAAGTGGACATTTGTCTGTTTTTTCCACCAATAACAAATTTAACATTTTTTAGTTTAAGTGATTTGACTCGTTTAGTGTCTTTTTTATTATAAACAAGAATAATCTTTTTAATTTGTTTAAATTTACGTGCTTTAATGAGGTTAATTTCAATTAATGATTTGCCTGCT
>JAOHFJ010000031.1 GCA_028097945.1 Candidatus Pelagibacter sp. | reverse complement strand
CACCACCTGAAGTATATGAAAGAATAAAAAAAGATAATGTGTTAATAGGTAAAGCAAGATCAATCGACACTGCTTATGATTTTTTCAAAAATAATTTTATATATCCAATTGATAAATATATAATTACTGGCGTTTATGGTAGCCAAAGGATTTTAAATGGTAAGCCTAGAAGACCTCATTATGGAATAGATTTTCATGCTCCAGAGGGTACTCCGGTTAAAGCAATGATGGATGGAGAAGTTACTTTGTCAGAGAGTGATATGTATTTTACCGGAGGAACAATCATTTTTGATCATGGTCATGGGATAAGCACTTTGTATATGCACATGAAAGATATTAATGTAAAAGTAGGTCAAAAAATAAAACAAGGTCAAATTGTTGGAACCTTGGGACAAAGTGGTAGAGCTACTGGTCCTCACTTAGATATACGTTTAAATTGGTTTGATGTTAAATTAGATCCTGCTTCAATTTTAAATTGATTTAATTAAGACCTTTTTGAGGTTTCATATCCTCTTTCTTAATTCCAGCTACTCTAACAGGTTTTTTCATAGCATCTCTTCTAAACGGTTCACCTAATTCTTGGTTAAGTATAACTTCAATAAAAGTAGTAATACCTTTTTTTTGATCTTCACAAGATTGTTTTATCGCTTTTGTTGTTTCTTCCATTGATCTTACTGTAACTCCTTTTAAGCCACAAGCATCAGCAACTTTTGCATAACTTAATTCTGGATCTAACTCAGTTCCAACAAAGTTATTATCAAACCAAAGTGTTGTATTTCTTTTTTCTGCGCCCCATTGATAGTTTCTAAAAATTACCATTGTAATAGATGGCCACTCTTCTCGTGCACATGAACTCATTTCATTCATACTAATTCCAAAAGCACCATCTCCTGCAAAACCTATAACTGGAGTATCTGGACAACCAATTTTTGCTCCAAGTATTGCTGGAAAGCCGTAACCACAAGGACCGAATAGTCCAGGTGCTAAATATTTTCTTCCTTTTTCGAAAGTTGGGTAAGCATTACCGATTGCACAATTATTCCCTATGTCGCTGGATATAATTACATCTTCGGGCATACCTGCTTGAATGGCTCTCCACGCTTGTCTTGGTGACATTCTATCTTTATCTCTCTCTCTTGCTTCTTTGTTCCAAACAGTTCCTTTATCGTCTTCTTCGTGATCTAAACTTGATAATTTTTGTAACCAAGCAGATTTAGTTTGATGAATTAAATCTTTTCTTTTTTGTCTGTCGGTATCTCCTGCTTTAGGTGATAGTTTACCTAAAAGTTGTTGAGCTACCATTTTAGCATCACCGCAAATTGCAACGGTAACTTTTTTTGTTAAGCCTATTCTATCTGAATTCATATCAACTTGAATTATTTTCGCATTTTTAGGCCAGTAATCAATTCCATACCCAGGTAGAGTTGAAAAAGGATTCAATCTTGTTCCTAAAGCTAAAACTACATCAGCTTTTGAAATTAACTCCATTGCTGCTTTAGATCCATTGTAACCTAAAGGACCAACTGCTAATGGGTGGCTTCCTGGAAAACTATCATTGTGTTGATATCCAGAGCATACTGGTGAGTCTAATTTTTCCGCTAACTTCACACAATCATCAATTGCTCCACCAATTACTACTCCAGCGCCTGATAAAATAACTGGAAATTTTGCATTGGATAGTAAATCTGCGGCTTTATTAATTGCATCGGCTCCCCCTGCTTGTCTCTCTAATCTTACAATTGGAGGTAATTCTATATCTATTACTTGAGTCCAATAATCTCTAGGAACATTTATTTGCGCTGGAGCTGAACCTCTTATAGCTTTTTCAATAACTCTGTTTAATACTTCTGCCATTCTTGATGGGTCTCTTACTTCCTCTTGGTAGCAAACCATGTCTTTAAATAAATTCATTTGTTCAACTTCTTGGAAACCACCTTGACCCATTGTTTTATTAGCTGCTTGAGGAGTAACCAATAATAATGGTGTATGGTTCCAATAAGCTGTTTTTATTGGTGTAACTAAACCAGTTATTCCTGGACCATTTTGTGCAATAACCATAGACATTTTTCCAGTAGCTCTCGTATAGCCATCTGCAATTAAGCCACCGTTAGTTTCATGAGCAACATCCCAAAATGTGATTCCTGCATCAGGAAAAATATCTGAGATGGGCATAAAGGCTGAACCTATTATTCCATAAGCGTGTTCAATACCATGCATTTGTAAAACTTTTACAAAAGCTTCCTCTGTTGTCATTTTAGCCATAAATTTCCTAATAGTAATTTGAAAAATTCCTGCTTTCATTATACTAAATTTTAGTCTATATCCATTAGATATTTTTATGTCACAGCCTGACCTCATCATACACGACGAAAAAGATAACGTAGGAGTTGTTGTAATAGAAACCACTAAAAAAGGCCAAGATTGTAGCGCCTGGATCATGGAAAATGACAAAACTGTTAAAGTCCCGTCGACTAATGATGTTCCTTTAGGGCATAAAATTGCTCTGAAAGACTTAAAAGTTGGAGACACGATTTTTAAGTATGGTCACGATATTGGAAAAGTAGTTAAGGATATTAAAAAAGGTGAACATGTTCATGTTCACAATGTAAAAACAAAAAAGTGGTAAATTAATTATGGAAATCCCAAAAAGTTTTTTAGGTTATAAAAGAGAAAATGGAAGAGCTGGAACAAGAAACCATGTGATCATTCTACCAGTAGATGATATTTCAAATGCTTGTGCAGAAGCTGTAGCTAATAACATTAAAGGCACAATTGCTTTACCGCACTCGTATGGACGATTGCAATTCGGTGCTGACTTAGAATTACATTTTAGAACTATGATTGGTACCGGTAAAAATCCAAATGTTGCAGCTGTAATTGTAATTGGAATTGAGCCCAAGTGGACAAAAAAAATAGTTGATGCAATAGCTGAAACTGGAAAACCTGTTGAAGGATTCCATATCGAAAGAAGTGGTGACATTGAAACAATTATGAAAGCTTCAAAAAAAGCTCAAGAATTCTCAATGTGGGCATCAGAGAAGCAAAGAGAAGAGTGCCCTCTTAGTGATTTATGGATTTCAGTTAAATGTGGAGAGTCAGATACTACATCAGGATTAGCTGCTAACCCAACAGTTGGAAATTTAATGGATAAACTTGAACCATTAGGCGTTCATTTGTGTTTTGGAGAAACCTCAGAGTTAACGGGTGCTGAAAAGGTTTGCGCGACAAGAGGAGCAACAAAAGAAGCCTCTGATAAATTTATGAAAACTTGGAGCTCATACAACGATTTTATTCTTAAAGAAGCTACAGATGACTTGTCTGAAAGCCAGCCAACAGCAGGAAATATTGCAGGTGGTCTTACAACAATTGAAGAAAAAGCTTTTGGTAATTTTCAAAAAATTGGAACTAGAAAATTTGTTGATGTTTTAGAGCCAGCTGAAGAACCTAAAAAAGGTAAGGGTTTATATTTTATGGATACATCTTCTGCAGCAGCAGAATGTGTAACTCTCCAAGCAGCTGCGGGATTCAACATTCATCTCTTCCCAACTGGTCAAGGTAATATTATAGGAAACCCTATCGAACCAGTGATAAAACTTACTGCTAATCCTTTAACAGTAAAAACTATGAAGGAACATATTGATTGTGATGTATCTAAATTGTTATCACGAGAAATGAATATGTCTCAAGCTGGTGATGAGTTAATTAAATCAATGTTAAGAGTAGCAAACGGTCGATTAACTTGTGCAGAGGCTTTAGGTCATAAAGAATTTGTAATGACTAAGCTTTATCGAAGTGCGTAATGTCTTCATTCAATGAGGGCTGTATATTTTGCAATAAAATAAATTGTAA
>JAOHFJ010000030.1 GCA_028097945.1 Candidatus Pelagibacter sp. | reverse complement strand
TTTAAAAAAGCTTTTATAATTTTTACAATTTTTTTTCCATCTGCAAATGATCTTGGATCTTTAATCTTTTTATCAAATCTTTTTAAAATTTCTGAGATTGACCTTTCAGCAATTACTTTATTTTGATCAAGTTTTTTCATTTCATAAAATCTTTTCTTATCTGCATCAAAAGTTACAGCATCAATATCTGTATTTTTTTCTAACCTCTTTAAAAGTTCTTCAAAGTAACCTGGTCTCCAAAAATGTCTTATTAATCTTAGCTTCCATCTCTCAGGCATCTCAAGAGCATTGATTAAGCTCTTAAATAAATTTATGTCACCTACTTTAATTTTAATTTTTTTTATTTTAATTTTTTTTGCTGAATTTAATATTGTGCTGATTACTTTAAAGTCATCTTTAATGAGATTTTTTGAACCTAGAATTTCGATACCTAATTGATCATTAATAAAATTTGCACCTTTGCTTCCTGATCTTCTATAAGCTTGACCAGAGTAATAAATTTTGGAGGAAGTTTTTTTTTGTAAGAAACTTATACATGACGCAACTGTTAAATCTGGTCTTAAGCACATCGTTTTTCCATCTTCTCTATCAAAAGTTAGCATTGAACTTCTAAATTTTTCACCTGACCTTTCAATAATGAAATCTGAATCTAAAAGAACATCAGGTTCTGATAAAACAAAACCATTACTCTTAAAGGTTTTAATTATTACTTCAGATAATTTTTTTGATTTCATTAACTAATTCTTTTATTTCAATTGATTTTTCTTCACCTGAACTTAAGTTTCTTAAAGTCGGCTTACCTGATTTAATTTCATTCTCGCCATATAAAATAACTGCTGGAGATTTTATTTTGTTCGCATACTCCATTTGTTTTTTTAGTTTACTTTCTCCAGGATAAATTTCAGTACTAACACCAGCTTCTCTTAATATCGTTTGTACATTTATATAATCTTTCATTGATTTTTTATCGAAAACACAAATTACTACTGGTTTAGATTGTTTTATTTTAAATTCTTTTTTTTGCATCAAGGCATAAACTAAACGATCTAGGCCAATAGATATTCCTGTAGCTGGAGCATCATAATTGCCAAAATTATTTACCAAATTATCATATCTTCCACCGCCTCCTATAGAGCCAAATTGAATGACTTGTCCTTTGTTATTTGTTACATCAAATCTTAAACTAACTTCAAAAATTGCACCTGTATAATATTCTAATCCTCTAATAATTGACGGATCAAATTCAAAATTATTAAAATTGTAATCCTTAAAAATTTTCAATATCTCATCTAAGTCTTCTGTTTCAGGTGAATTCCTATTAAGAGTTTCTTCTATTATTTTAATATCTTCTGGCTTTAAATTTGCACCTTTTGTGAAGTCACCAGATTTATCTTTTCTACCCTCGCCTAATAATTCTTTTACTTCATTCCAACCAAGTCTATCAATTTTATCTAGGGCTCTTAGAGCAGTAAGCTTTTGTTGATTATCATTAATATTTATTTTTTTAAATAATTCCTCAGTTATTTTTCTTGATGAAATTTTGATTATATATTCTGATTTCGTAAGACCGCAGTTTTCAAGAATTTCTGAGATCATGACACATAATTCAGCATCTGCTTGTAAGCTTTTTGTTCCAACAAAATCAGCATCAAATTGTAAAAATTCTCTAAATCTTCCAGGTCCAGGTTTTTCGTTTCTCCAAACGGTACCTAATTGATATCTTTTAAATGGTTTTGTAATTTCTAAATAATTTTTTGCCACATACCTTGCGAGTGGTGCAGTAAGATCATATCTCAAAGACAGCCACTTATTTTCGTCCTTAAACGAAAATACGCCTTCATCAGGTCTATCTTTATCGGGTAAAAATTTTCCAATACTATCTGAATACTCGAAACTTGGAGTTTCAAGATATTGAAAACCGTATTTAATCATAACTTCTTTAATATTAGAAATTATAAAATCACGTACGAGTAATTCATTTTCCTGTCTGTCTACAAACCCTAATGGAAGATCTTTAGTGGGTTTATTGTTTTTTTCTTTAGTCATTTTTTGGTACAGTAGGGTGGATTCGAACCACCGACCCCTAGTTCCACAAACTAGTGCTCTAACCAACTGAGCTACTACTGCATCCTTTTTGTTTTTATCCTAATTTTAATTAAATTTATATATATTTGATTATAAGCTAAGCAATAGCCTAGCATGCATTCTGTGAGAATGTGCTTTTAATGAAGAAAATTTCTTTATTATATTCATATTAAGTTATTTAAGAAATAATTGTGTCTTTTTCAAGGAAAAGTTAATGGGACAGAACAGTATTACTAAAGTTATGTCCCAATAATTTTCGATTTAGGAAATAAGATTTAAGCTTTCTGCAATTTAACTGCTGAAGGACCTTTGTCTCCACTTTCTACTTCAAACGTTAATTCGTCACCTTCATTTAAATAATTTAAACCAGCTTCTTTTACAGCTGAAGAATGAACGAACACGTCTTTTTCTTTGTCTTCTCTTTCAATGAAACCATATCCTTTAGTGCCATTGAACCACTTTACTTTACCTTTTAGTGTACTCATATTGTTTGTTTTCTTTCTTGTTGTTGTTAATGCGCAATCTATCTAGACAACGCAATCTTAATACTGGGACAAAACCATATTTCTAAAGTTATGTCCCAATAATTTTTGATTTAGGAAATTTAGATTAAGATGTTTTCTGCAATTTTACTGCTGAAGGACCTTTTTCCGTGCTCTCCACTTCAAACGTTAACTCATCACCTTCGTTTAAATATTTTAAACCTGCTTCTCTAACAGCTGAAGAATGGACGAACACGTCTTTTTCTTTGTCTTCTCTTTCAATGAAACCATATCCTTTAGTGCCATTGAACCACTTTACTTTACCTTTTAGTGTACTCATATTGTTTGTTTTTCCTTATTATTATTAACTTAAACTAATCATAGATTAGTAAATGCATCTTAAATAGATTTGAACAATAAAAGTCAATGGGGAAAATAAAATATTTAATTGAATTGTTTTTTTGCAACTATTGTTAAAATATAAGAACAATAAGGCTCGTTATCGCTAATAAAGCTATTCCAGCGTAAATTAGTTTATTTTTATCAATATGAGATATAAATTTTTGGATATTAGCCTCTCTGTAACTTAATCCACCGCCATCAAGATTAGAGGATTTGCTAAAACCTTGCCCTCTTCCAATCTGAAGAAATTTTGTTTTTCTATGATCGTATATTTCTTCTTTGCTTAAATTTTCAAAACTTTTTAAGTTCTTAATAATTGAGTGCTTTATATCCTCAGCAATACTCTCGGGGTCTCGATGTGCTCCTCCTAAAGGTTCAGAAATTATTTCATCAATAACTCTAAGTTTTAATAAATCTTTTGCTGTTAATTTCATCGCTTCGGCGGCTTGCAGTGATTTGCTTGGATCGCGCCAAAGTATTGATGCACATCCCTCAGGTGAAATTACTGAGTAAATAGAATTTTCTAACATTATAACTTTATTTGATGATGCTAAAGCAATAGCCCCACCAGATCCACCTTCACCTATAATTATTGACAGATTTGGTACAGTTAATGACATGCAGCATTCAATTGAATTAGCAATTGCTGATGCTTGTCCTCTTTGCTCAGCTCCCAGACCAGGGTATGCCCCTGGTGTGTCGATAAAACTAACAACTGGAATTTGAAATCGATTAGCTAACTTCATCAACCTTATACACTTTCTGTATCCCTCAGGTCTCATCATGCCAAAATTTCTTTCAATTCTGCTATTAAGATCTTCTCCTTTTTCTTGACCTATAACTAAAACAGATTTTTCACCAATTAGTCCAAAACCAGCAATAACAGATTTATCATCACCAAAATATCTATCTCCTGATAATAGTGTAAATTTTGAAAATATTTTTTTTATATAAAAATTTGCTTTTGGTCTATCTTCGTGTCTTGCA
>JAOHFJ010000003.1 GCA_028097945.1 Candidatus Pelagibacter sp. | reverse complement strand
CCTTTTACAAAATTAGGTTTGGAAAAATCAGTAGCAGAGATCAAAGCTAGAGGAATTTTTAAAGATGTTAAATACTCAGTTAAAAATGGTAGTGAAGATAATTTAAAAGTCATTGATATACAGGTGGAAGAAAAACCAACAGGTGAAATAAGTGCTGGAGCTGGAATAGGAACAAACGGAGGTAGCTTTGCAGTAAATGTAAGAGAGTCTAATTGGTTAGGAAAGGGACAATCTTTAACTTTTGAACTGGAAGTAGACGCAGAGTCTCTTGGTGGAGCCATAATTTTTTCAGATCCAAACTACGATTTTTTAGGTAATGCAATAAGTTATTCCATTTCAAGTGAAAATAATGATAAACCAGATCAAGGTTATGAAAACACAATTACCTCTTTAGGAATTGGTACATCGTTTGAACAATATCAAGACTTAAGAGTAAACTTAGGTATCGAAGCAAGTTATGATGATTTAAAGACTGATGATCTTGCTACAGACGCACTAAAAAAACAAAGCGGAACTTTTTCAGAGGTAGCAGGAAACTATAATTTTTCTTACGCGTGTCTATTATCTTGAATACGTTTTTACCTATAGAACCTGTAGACCCAAGAATTGAAATTTTTCTTAACATAACTAAAATAAAATTTTTAAAGCACCAAAACCTACAGGAACGCCAAGTAAAATTCCATCTATTCGATCAAGAAAACCGCCATGTCCTGGCAAAAAATTTCCTGTATCTTTTAATTTAGCTTTTCTTTTTAAATATGAAAAAAGAATATCTCCAAATTGACAGCCGATAGATATAATTAAACCAATTAAAAAAAATTTAAAAACTGAATTTTCTAAGAAAAAGAAAAAAAAGCTACTTAAAGTTAAGCTTGAAAAAATTATAGACCCTATTGAACCAGAGATAGTTTTTTTAGGACTTATTTTTGTCAGTTTAGGACCCTTTAAAATTTTACCAAAAACATATCCTCCTATATCTGAAGCTACACAGCAAAATAAAAACGAAAACAAAATTAATTTTGTTTGAAAAAAATTACACAATAAAAAAAACAATAAACCAAATAAAAAAATAAAAATAATATTAAAAACAAAATTAAATAAATTCTTTTTAAAAATTTTTTTTGTTATATTAGAAAATTCTATTATGGAAAAATTTCCTACAATTATTAGGAATAAAGCTAAAAGAGGTTTAAAATAGAAAATTAAAAAAATGATAAAGATCAATACTATTGAAGTTAGTGTTCTTTTTTTTAAATTTTTTGAAATCATATTGCCCCAAAATTTCGTTTGCGCTTTTTATAAATTTTAATGACTTTTGATAGATCTTTTAATTGAAAATCTGGCCATAGTTTATTTAAAAAAAATAATTCTGAATAAGCTAGTTGCCATAACATAAAATTACTTAATCTCTTTTGCCCACCGGTTCTTATTAGTATATCGGGGTCCGGCATATTTTTTGTGTAAAGATTTTCCTCGAATTTTTTTATATGTATTTTTTTTTTTATTTTTTTTAATGCATTTAAAATTTCATTTTTAGCACCATAATTAATTGCTAAATTAACAATTATTTTTTTATTTTTTTTGGTTAAAAATTCCACATTTTTTAAAGTTTTTTTAATTTTTTTTGGTAAAGTTTTGATCTCACCAAGAATACGGATCTGTATTCCCTGACCAATAACATTCTGTATTTCTTTTGAAAAATAAGACTCGATCAGATTAAAAAGGAAGTTTATTTCTTTTTTTGGTCTTTTCCAGTTCTCAGATGAAAAAACATAAAAAGATACAATGGGAATACGTAATTTTATTGATCCTTTAATTATTTTTCTTATGACCTCTACACCTTTTAGGTGACCGTAGTTTCGGCCTTTACTTCTTTTCTTCCCCCACCTACCATTGCCATCCATGATAAAGGCAATATGGCGAAGATTATTCATACCTGGCTGATCTCTTTTTCTTTTTCAATTAAAATTTTTTCTATTTTATCTATGTTAGTATCTGTAAGTTTTTGGGTATTTTTTTCAAAGTTTTTATTATCATCCTCAGAAATAATTTTATCTTTTAATTTTTTCTTTAGATCCTCATTTGCCTCTCGTCTTATATTTCTAATAGCAATTTTACTTTTTTCTCCCATGTTTTTTAATACCTTAATCAATTCCTTTCTTCTATCTTCTGTTAAATCTGGAATTCTGAGTCTAATAATCTGCCCATCGATCTGAGGATTTATCCCTATGTCTGATTTTTGAATTGCGCTGTCTATTAATGGAATGTTTGCTTTATCCCATACCTGAACTGAAATTAATCTTGCTTCTGGAACACTAATAGTTGCAAGTTGATCAATTGGCATCAATTGTCCATAGACATCTACCTTTATAGTATCAAGCATATTTGTATTAGCTCTTCCAGTTCTAAGTGTTGAAATATCTTTTTTTAATGATTGAATACTTTTATCCATTTTAGATGAATAATTTTTTTCATTAAATTCACCGCTCACCTCTAAACTCCTTCTCCAACCTTATACCTAACAAAGTCTAAAATTTTAAGGGGTTTATTGGATGAGTTTTCCTTTAATACATCAGATACTTTTTTTTTGGGATCCATTATCCAAATTTGATTTAAAAGTGAGTTATCGTTTAAAAATTTTGAAATTTTACCTTTTGAAATTTTATCTGCTACTTCAGTTGGCTTACCTGAGTTAGTAATTTCTGCTTTGATAATTTCTAATTCTTTATCAACAATTTTCTGATCAATGCCATCTTTATCGATTGCTAGAGGGTTTGAAGCTGCAATATGCATGGCTATTTTAGTTCCGATACCATCTTTATTATTTTCTGAGACTCCATCTAATTTTACTATAGAAATTATCTTACCTATTCCTTTCTCAATTGCAGAATGTACATAACAAAAATTAGCTCCTTGTGAATTTTTAAAAAAGTTTGTTCTTCTGATTGTAATTTTCTCTCCAATTTTAGCTATTAAATTTACCAAATTATCTTTTACTAAATTTCCATTAGACATTTTTGACTCATTTAATTTAGATAAATCTCCTTTAGTTGAAAAATTAATTTCAGATAACTCTTTACAAAATTTAATAAAATCTTGATTTTTAGCAACAAAATCTGTTTCACTATTAATTTCAATTAATGAAATTTCTCCTTCTTGCTCTTTAACCAAAGCAAGTCCCTCTGATGCAGTCCTGCTCATTTTTTTAGATGCTTTAGCTATTCCTTTTTTTCTTAGAAATTCTATTGATTTGTCAATATCGCCATTAGTTTCGTCTAGAGCAATCTTACAGTCCTTGAAACCAACTCCCGTCATTTCTCTTAATTTTTTTATGTTGCCTAATAAATCTTTATTTGACATTGGATAATAATTCTTAATTATTTTTCTTTTGATTTAGATAGTTTTTTTTCAACTTTTTCGTCCGAACCTTTTATAAATTTTTCAGCATCTTTAATCGTATTTTTTAAAAGATCACAATACAGATTTATAGATCTTCTTGCATCATCATTACCTGGAACTGGAAAATCAATTCCTGTTGGATCTGAATTTGTGTCAAGAACAGCTATAATTGGAATGCCAAGCTTTTTTGCTTCAGCTACAGCGAGAGACTCGATATTTGTATCAATTATAAATATTAAATCCGGTATTTTTTTCATTTCAGAAATACCACCTAAAGATCTTTGTAGTTTTTCTTTTTCTTTTCCAAATTTGAGTATTTCTTTTTTAGTAAATCCTAAATTTTCTTTTGATAGTTGATCATCTAACTTTTTTAATCTTTTAATTGAGTTTTGAATAGTATTCCAGTTAGTAAGCATCCCGCCAAGCCATCTATAATTTACAAAATATTGGTTTGTTTCTTTTGCTAAGTCACTTACTTGTTCAGAGGCTTGTTTTTTTGTTGAAACAATCAGCAGTTTTCCTCCACTGGCAATTACTTTGTGGACTTGAATTAGAGCGTTTTTAAGAAAGTCAACTGTTTGAGTTAAATCTATTATATGTATTGAATTTTTTTCACCAAAAATAAACTTTTTCATTTTTGGATTCCATCTTAGAGTTTTGTGCCCGAGATGTACTCCCGCTTCAAGTAATTGTTTTATGTCAACTTTTGGTACGTTCATATTTTTTTCCGGTTAATCCACCACAGTAATTCCATTTTAATGGACCGGTAGGGCAATGCCCTTTAAACTGTGTGCGAAATTATTCACACATATATACAATCAACTCAAAAAATCAACTGTCTAAACTGTTATTTTTTCTACGTATTCCTTGGCTTTTAGAGCTTTAAGGTGATTTAAGTCAAATTTTCTATTTTCTTGCAGCGAGTAGAAAGCTCGTTTACTTTTATCCTTTACGATAAAATTTATCTCTGTGTCACCTCTATTAGATAGCAATTCTCTAATTTCATCCAAATTATAATTAGATTTAAGTTCAATAGTCACTTTTGAATAAGGTTTATTAATTACATCATCAAGGTTCAGAATTTTTTTAACATTAACTCTTCTTTTTTCTTTATCTCCAATAATTTTATCTTTTTGCAAAGTTAGAACAAATGACTCTGACTCTTTTAATTTATTTCTATTTGCTACTAGTATTTCAGCGAATAAAAAAAGTTCAAATTCAGCTTGTTTGTCACTAAACTTAACAACTGCATAAGGAGTTCCTTTTGCGCTTTTTTTTTCTTGTATTGCCATAATCGTACCAGCAACCAACCCATCATTTGCCTCGTTATTATAAAATTGATTAAATGAAATAATATTTAATTGGCTAAAAACTTCTTCAAATTCATTTAACGGATGATTAGTTAAATAAAATCCAATAGATTTAAACTCTTCGGATAAAAGTTCTTTTTGACTCCAAGGAACTGATGATAAAAATTCAAAATCTTTTTTAAAGCTATCTTGATCATCAAATAGATTTGATTGATGGTTTTCTTTATCATCATTTATATTTTTAATTTTTTGTATGATTTTTGGTATAGATATTAAAATTTTATTTCTATCTTTACCAAATTCGTCAAAGACACCCGCTTTAACCAATCCCTCTAGCTGAAGTTTGTTTATATCCTTGGAATTAACTCTATTAATAAAATCAATAAGAGATTTGAATTCACCATTATTTTTTCTTTCATCTATAATATTTTTTATTGCCTCTAAACCTACGTTTTTTATAGCTCCAAGGCCATATACAATTTTTCCATTTATAGCTCTAAAGTCTGGAAAACATTTATTTATAGATGGTTTTACAATTTGAATATTTAATTTTTTAAGCTCTTCAACAAATTCCCGCAATTTGGATGTATTGGTAAGTTCTGTTGACATTGTCGCTGCAATGAAATCTTCTTTGAAATAGGTTTTTAAATAAGCGGTTTGGTAAGCTATCAAAGCGTAGGCGGCAGCATGACTTTTGTTAAAACCGTATTGAGCAAAAGGTTCAATTTTTGTAAAAACAAAATTTGCCACATCTTTTGCTATACCATTTTTTAATGCACCATTAATAAATCTTTCTTTTTGTTTATCCAATTCTGCTTTCTTTTTTTTACCCATGGCTCTTCTTAAAATATCTGCTTCACCAGCTGTAAAACCTGCAAGAGTTTGAGCAATTTGCATTACTTGTTCTTGGTAAATAATTATTCCATAAGTTGGTGTTAATATTTCTTTTAAAGTTGGATGAATGTAATCAGGTTCTTTAATTCCATTTTTACAATCATTATAAATGGGAATATTACTCATCGGACCTGGTCTATATAAAGCAACTAACGCAATGATATCGTCAAATTTATTCGGTTTCATTTGCTTAATTGCTTCTCTCATCCCAGCACTTTCAAGCTGAAACAGTCCTGTCGTTTCTCCCGTAGAAAGCATGGAAAAAACTTTTTTATCATTTTGATCAATTTTACTTATATCCAGATCAATCTTTTTTAATTTTAGTCTTTTAATAGTATTGTCAATTACTGTAAGTGTTTTTAAACCAAGAAGATCAAATTTTACAAGACCTGCATTTTCAGAAGAATACATATCATATTGTGTTGACGGTAAAGTTAAATTTGAACTGTGATCAACATATAACGGAAATTGCTCAGCTAATTTATCTCCGGCGATTACCACTCCTGCAGCATGAGTTGCCATATTACGATTGAGTCCCTCTAGTTTTAGTGAGAGTTCCACAAGTTTTTTAACTCTAGTATTGTTTTTAATTTCTTCTTTAAATCGTGGCTCACGATCAATGGATTCTTTAAGTGTGAGAGGCCTTGATGGATCAAACGGTACCATTTTACAAATTCTATCCACATGACCATATGGAAGTCCTAAGACACGACCGACATCTCTTAAAACCATTCTTGCTTTTAATTTACCAAAGGTGATTATATGCGCTACACCATTTTTATATTTTTTCTTTAAATACTCAAATACTTGATCTCTTTTTTCCTCACAAAAATCTATATCAAAATCAGGCATTGAAACTCTATCAGGATTTAAAAATCTCTCAAATATCAAATCAAATTCAATTGGATCTAAATCTGTAATATCTAAACAGTATGCAACTAATGATCCGGCTCCCGAACCTCTGCCTGGTCCAACTGGAATAGAGTTTTTTTTAGCCCATTTTATATAGTCAGAAACTATTAAAAAATAACTAGCATAATCCATAGTGTTTATAATATCTATTTCGTGCTTTAATCTATCTTCATAGGTTTCGTTGATCTGATTTTTTGATAAGTTTTTATTTTTTTTCAAAATAAAATTTTCTAATCTATTTTTTAATCCTATTTTTGCTAGTTTTATTAATTCTTCCTCTGGAGAACCGCTTTCTTCACTCACAATAGAAGGTAATATTGGCTTGGATTTTTTTGGTTTAAAATTAAATCTCAAATGAAAATTATAATTGTTCTCTAACGCCTCAGGTATATCAGAATATATTTTTTTTAGTTCTTCTTGAGATTTAAAATAGTGTTGATTGTTATATTTAAATCTATTTTTATCATCTACAAAATTTTTTTCTCCTATACAAATCAAGGCATCATGAGCCTCATACATATCTTCCTCTAAATAAAAAATTTCTTGAGTTGCTATTAGTGGTAATTTCAAAGATTTTGATATGTTAAGTAAATAATTTTCAAAGTTTTTTTCTTGAATTTCGTTATGTCGTTGAATTTCTATGTATAATCGATCTTTAAAGTAATTTTTTAAAGAAATTAATATTTGTTCAAAATCTTTTAGCTTATTTTTGTAAAAGAGCTTACCAAAAAAATTAGTGAAATTTCCAGTTAATAAAATTAAACCTTCATTATTGTCAGTAAGATCTTTTAAGTTACAGGATGGTTCTGTCATTAAGTTATTTTTTAAATAACTTGACGAAGATAATTTTGTTAAATTTTTATATCCTTCCTCAGAAGTAGCATACAATGTAACTTTACCAATTATATCGGATATATTTAGATTTATTTGAGTTCCAATAATTGGGTGAGAGCCAGCTTTCGATATTTTCTCTGAAAATTCGAGAGCGCCACATAAATTATAACTATCAGCTAAGCCAATAGACTTAATCTTATTTAACTTACAATAGTCAGCTAGTTCATCAATTTTTATAGCACCTTCACATATTGAATATTGAGTATGTACTTTAAGATGATTAAAATACTTGTTATTACCGAGCATTAACTCGTTTTATATTACCATTAGAAATAAACAACTTGTAATCTGCCCTGTTGGCAAGTTCTCTATTGTGAGTTGCAAAAATTATAGTTTTTTTTAATTTTTTTAATTTTAGAAAATAAGAAAATATTTCTTTTGAAGTTTTGAAATCTAAATTTCCAGTTGGTTCGTCTGCTAATATCAAATTTGTCTCAGCAATTAAAGCTCTAGCGATAGCAACTCTTTGTTGTTCTCCTCCTGAGAGTTGATTGGGAAAATGTTGTGACCTTTCTAAAATTTTAACTGCTTTGAGAATTTTGTGAGCCTTTTTTTTTGCATTTGCCATATTTTCACCTTTAATAATTAAAGGCATCATTACATTTTCAATAGCTGTAAAGTCGCTTAACAAATTGTTGTCCTGGAAAATAATTGATATATTTTTTCTTCTAATTTCGTCTTTTTTTTCATCTGTAAATTTTTTTGTAAATATACAATTTATTTTGATATCACCTCTTGTTGGTTCATCTAGTAAAGCTAATAAATGAAGCAATGAAGATTTTCCAGATCCAGATGGACCAACTAATGCTACGAGGTCCCCTTGTTTAATTTGCAAATTAAGATTATTAAATAATGTAATATTACCATTAAAATGTTGATATGTTTTTTTGAGATTAATAGTTTCTATTACAAATTTATTCATATTTTAAAGCCCTAAATGTTTTCATTTTTGAGATATGCCTAGCTGGAATATATGAAGCAATAGCTGAAACTAATAGTGATAGAATAAAAATTATAAATATTGAGTAAAAGTTTATTTCACTCGGTAGCTCTTCTAAAAAATAAATATCACTTGGAAATATTTCTAATTTAAAGACTTTTGAGAGAAATATTCTTACTTTTTCAATATTAGATGAAAATAACGTTCCCAGGATAATACCAGATATTGTAGCGAAAAAACCTATAGTAAAACCTGTTAAAAAAAAAGATTTCTTTATTGAGTTATTATTTAAACCTAAGGTTTTTAAAATAGCTATCTCTTTAGTTTTATTTTTTATTAATATTGTAAGACCAGAAATAATATTAAATGCAGCTACAATAATAATTAATGTAAGTATTATAAACATAACGTTTCTTTCAACTTTAAGAGCGCTAAAAAAAGATTTGTTTAAATCTGACCAAGTATAAATAAAATAATTTTGATTAAATTTTTCAATTTCTTTTTTGTAAGTATTGGCTTGGAGAGGATCTTTTAAATAAATTTCTAAATTTTGATCTTTGTTATCCTTTTCAAAAATTGATAAAGCGTCTTCAATTATTAAAAAAATGATGTTCTGGTCAAATTCAACAAATCCTGTATTAAAAATTCCAGCTATCTTAAAATTTTCTTGTTTTGGCAAACTCCCTAGTGGTGTTGCAACGAATGCAGATGACATTAAATTTATCCTGTCTCCTTCATTTAGATTTAAATTAAATGCAAGCTCAGATCCTATAAATATATTGTTTTTTTTAAATTTTTTTATATCACCACTAACGATATTTTTTTCTAGAAATTCTTGTATTTTTTTTTCTCCATTATCAACGCCTTTAAAAATAATACCTTTTGCTTGATCATTTTTTATTATTACACCTTCACCCGAATAAGTTTTACTTATAGAGATATCTTTAAAATTATTTTTTATTTTAGAAATATACTTTTCATCAATATTAAAACCATTAGATTGAATTACAACATGTGGGTTTAAGCCAATTATTTTATTTGTTAAATCAGTTTTAAAACCATTCATTACTGACATTACAATTATTAAAATCGCAACTCCGAGCATAATTCCTAAAAAAGAAAAAATAGAAATTATTTTTAAAAAACCCTCCTTTTTTTTAGGTCTGAGATTTCTCGATGAAATAATTCTTTCTACTTTTGAGAACAAAATATTATCTTTTAATTTTAGATTTAATTTCTTCTAGACTTAAAATTTCACTTTCAGAGTTTAATTCTTTAAACTCAAATTTATTTTCTTCAGATTTTGATCCAATAATTATTTGGAAAGGAATACCTATTAAGTCATGTTTTTTAAATTTATTTGACATATTCTCATCAACATCATCCAACAATACGTCAATATTTTGTTTTTTTAATTCTTGATAAATTTTTTCTGCTTTTTGTAAGTTTTCTTTATTGTTTTTGCTGATGCTTGGAATAATAACTATATCAAATGGTGAAATTGACTTTGGCCATTTCATTATGCCATTAATATAATTTGCCTCAATTGCAGCACCTACGAGCCTAGAAACACCAATGCCATACGATCCCATTTTTACAGAAATTTTCTTTCCACTTTTATCATCTATTAAGCAATTCATTGGTTTTGAATATTTATCACCGAAGTAAAAAATATGACCTACCTCAATACCTTTTGTTTTAATCTGATTTTTTTTATCAACTTCTTCATTAAATTTTTTTTCATTAAATTTTTCATCCGTTGCTGCATAAATTTCTGTAAAATCTTTTCTCATTTTTGATAGTGAGGTATCGCTAAAATCATATTTATCTAAGTTAATCTCAAAAATTCTTTTATCAGCGAATATTTGACTTTCACCAGTCTCTGCTAAAATGATAAATTCATGAGAAAGATCTCCACCAATGGGCCCAGTGTCTGCTGCCATTGGGATAGCTTTTAAACCTAGTCTGTTAAAAGTTTTTAAATATGAAAAAAACATTTTATTATAAGATTTTTTTGCATCATCATCAGTCAAATCAAAAGAGTAAGCATCTTTCATAAAAAATTCTTTACATCTCATTACACCAAATCTTGGTCTTATCTCATCTCTGAATTTCCATTGGATGTGATAAAGAATTTGAGGAAGTGATTTATAAGATTTAATACTTGATCTAAAAACATCTGTAATTAATTCTTCATTAGTTGGTCCATAAAGCATCTCTCTTCCTTGACGATCTTTAATTCTCAGCATTTCTTCGCCATAATCGTCATACCTGCCGCTTTCTTTCCAAATTTCTGCTGATTGAATGGTTGGCATTAGCATTTCTTGGGCACCAATAGAATTTTGTTCCTCTCTTACTATTTGTTCAATTTTTTTCATAACTTTAAATCCTAATGGAAGCCAAGAATAAATACCTGCAGATGATTGTTTAATCATTCCAGTTTGCAACATTAGTTGGTGTGACTTAATTTTTGCCTCTGCTGGTAAACCTTTGGTTATCGGAATAAATAATTTTGATAGATACATTTTATTGCAAATATTCTCTTAAATTAAGTAAATCAAATTCAACTAGATAATATATCACAATAAAAATTATTGAAGTGATTATCGTGGTTATTAAAAATTTTCTTGCCATTTTTGGATTATCGGGAGCTCCAGGATCAATTCCTTCTAATTTTTCTCGGAATCTTCCTTTGTTTGATTGAATTCCTACAGGCAAAACAGAAAAAAAAATTATCCACCAAATGAGTACGTAAACTATTATTGAACCAGTAATTCCCACTAAATTCTCGCTATATTAATATTAGTAAAAGGTTTTTTTCCTGTTTTTTCCCTAACGATCCTTCTACAATTTTGCTTGATAGTATCGATTAAATTTTTTTGCTGGTTTTTATTGTCTAAAGAAAATGTTCTACAAATATTGAAAATTTCATCTTCCATATCAAAAATAAAATGATCTGAATTTTCTTTTTCTGGAATACCTCTGTAAGAAATAATCGGTTTTTTAATTTTTCCATTATTGGAAACCAGAAGTGTAATTTCTAAATATCCATTGATTGACAAATTTTTTCTATCTTTTACTGATTGTGCATCTGTTTCAACATTAATATTACCATCAAGGTAAACTCTTCCTGAAGGAGCTTTATCAATTACTTTAGGAGCATCACCAGGTAAGAGTTTAATAATGTCTCCATTTTCAATTAATAATGTTTTTGGCACTTGCATTTCTTTAGCAAAATTTACATGCTCTTGCATATGTCTATGTTCACCATGGACTGGGATAATACTTTTTGGTTTTACCCATTTATACATATCTTTTAAATCATCTCTGTTTGGGTGACCGGATACGTGTACAAAGGCATTTTCTTCACTTATGATTTCAATATTATTTCTGACTATTTGATTTTGTAAGTTATAAAGTTTTTTTTCATTTCCTGGAATTATTTTTGATGAAAAAATTACACAATCCCCTTCTTCCAAAAAAACATCTGGATGTGAACCGTTTACTATTCTATTCATTGCACCCATTGGCTCACCCTGACTTCCAGTTGCTAAATAAAGAATTTTATTTTTTGCAACTTTTTTAGCGTCCCGGGGTTCAATTGGATCAATCAATCCTTTTAAATATCCACACTTTTTAGCTGCTTTAAATATTCTGTGCATTGACCTTCCCACTAGACATATAACTCTACCTGTTTTTTTGGCACAATAAAATATTGACTCCATACGAGCAACATTTGAAGCAAATGAAGTTACTAAAATTCTTTTGGTTTTTGATTCCATTATACGTAATAAGCTGTCTCTTACATCAGACTCTGATCCTGCTCTTCCTGGACTAAAAATATTGGTTGAGTCACAAATCATTGCTGACACACCTTCATTACCAATTTTTTTTAATTTGTCTTCATCAATTTTATTTCCAATTAATGGATTGGGATCTATTTTCCAGTCTCCTGTATGCAAGATTGTTCCTAAAGGTGTTTTAATGCTTAATCCATTTGGTTCTAAAATTGAATGAGTGAGAGTGACAAAATCAATTTCAAATTCACCAAGCTTAATTTTACTATTTAATGGGACAGTTTTTAAAAAAGAAGTAATATCAATCTTTTTTTCTTTAAATTTTTCTGTAATCAAAGCAGCAGTAAATGGAGTAGCATATAATTTACATTTTAATTCTGGCCAGATATGAGCGACTGCTCCAATATGATCTTCATGAGCATGCGTTAAAACAATCCCTAGTAAATCTTCTTTTTTATCAATGATAAATCCAGGATCAGGCATTATTAAATCTATACCTGGAATAGAGTCATCGGCAAAAGTAACTCCAAGATCAACAATAATCCATTTTTGATTGTTTTCTTTGCCATAAGCATAAAGATTCATATTCATGCCTATCTCTCCTGACCCGCCTAAAGGGCAAAAAAGTAATTCTTCTTTACTCATATTAATTCTTTATAAACATTTGCTATACCTTTTACAGTTATATCTTGATCAACTGTAGTTTTTTTTTTAATCTTTTTTTTAAAAAAATTTGCAAAACCGCCAGTTAATATAATTTTGAAATTTTTCTTATTTTTTGAAATTATTTTATTAATAATATTGTTTATTAAACCCTCATATCCCCAAACAAATCCTGCATTTAATGCCTCTTTAGTATTTTTTCCAATTTTTTTTTGACTAGAGCTTAAATTAATTACAGGAAGTAAAGCAGTAGCTTGGCTTAAATTTTTAATGGAAAGTTTTACACCCGGTGCAATTACACCACCCTCATATACACCATTTTCGATCACATCAAAAGTAGTTGCAGTTCCAAAATCTAAAACTAGGCAATTTTTTAATTTTTTTGCACCTATTGCATTTGCAATTCGATCTGAACCTAATTGATTTTTATTTTTAACATTAATTCTTATCATTTTATTTAAATTTAAATTCTTTAGTTCTAAAACTTTATATTTGGTAATTTTAAAATTCTTTTTAATATTTAAAAATACCCTTGGTACAACACTTGAAAATAAAAATACTGAATTAAGATCACTATTAATTTTTTTTCTAATGATGGTCTTTATAAGGTTTCCTTTTAACATCTTACTAGTTTCAAAATTATATGATCGTAAAATTTTGAACTTGTTATTTAAAATACATATTTTTGTTGAAGTATTGCCTATGTCACCAATTAAAAATTTCATATTTTTTGTGCGAATTTTTTTAACTCAGAGAAAGTATTTTGATTAGTTTTAAATAAAAATTTTTCATATTTTTTTTTAATCATAATAAATAGTTTTTTATTATCTATATTTTTATTTGTGATTTGTTTTAAAGAAGTGGACGAAAAACTACTATTATTTGGATCTAAATTAGTGTTTATTCCAATTCCAATAATTAAATATTTTTTTCCTTCATTAAAAACAATCTCTTGCAAAATTCCACAAATTTTTTTTCTATTAAATAATAAGTCATTTGGCCATTTAATTTTAATTTTATTTGAGAATTTCTTAACAAGAATACTTTTTAATAAATAAGCATTTAATACTGCGAATTTCTTGAAATCTACTTTCTTTTTTGTCATATCAAAAAAAATAGATAGAAATAAGTTTCCTTTTTTTGAAACCCATTTTTTTCCCATAGTACCTCTACCTTTAGTTTGCTTCTCAGATATGATTATCGTCGGTTTTATATTTTTTTTTTTTATCAACATATGAGCTATATCATTAGTGCTTTTTACACTTTTGAATTTTAATGATCTTAGTTTCATTAATTTAAAAATAATGTATCTACTACATTATTCAAAACTGAAGGATATAAGAAGAATGTTAGTAAAATACTACAGCTTATAAAAATAGATAATTGAGCTAATTTATTTTTTGTAGCATCAAAACTTATAATGCTGTCATCAAAATAAATAGTTTTAATTATTCTAAGATAGTAAAAAGCTGATATTACAGTAGTTAATAATCCTATTATGGCCAGAGCATACATCTTTTGTTCAACCACAGCAGAAAAAACGTAAAACTTTGCAAAAAATCCTCCAAGTGGAGGGATGCCTGCTAAAGAAAATAAAATTACTAAAAACGAAATAGCTAACATCGGATGTTTTTTTGAAATACCTGATAAGTCAGAAATATTTTCTTTATACTCGCCACCTTTTTTTAACAAATACAGACATGAAAAAGCCCCGATGTTCATCACAACATAAATAACAATGTAAACTATTGCACTTTCATATCCAGAGATCACTCCCGTTGCTACACCAGCTAAAGCGTATCCTATGTGTCCTATTGAACTATAAGCTAATAATCTCTTTATATTTTTTTGTCCAATCGCAGCCACTGCCCCTAAAATCATTGAGGCTATAGATATAAAAATAATTATAGTTTGCCACTCCATTAAAATTTTTGAAAAAGGAATTTGCATAAACTTGATCAAAACTGCTAGTCCGGCAACTTTTGGAACTACTGCAAAATAACTAGTTATTGATGTTGGCGCTCCTTCATACACGTCAGGTGTCCACATATGAAAAGGAACTGCTGAAACTTTAAATGCAAGTCCAACCAAAATAAATACCATTGCAAACACTGCACCAGTATTTTCTTTTCCTAATTCGTTTGCAATTAAATCAAAATTAGTTGATCCAGTAAATCCATATAACAAAGAACATCCGTAAAGTAATAAACCTGATGATAAAGCACTTAAAACAAAATATTTTATACCTGACTCGGATGACTTTAAGTTGTCTCTGTCAATAGAGGCTAAAATATATAGTGATAATGATTGAAGCTCTAAGCCCAAATAAAATAAAATTATATCATTAGAACTTACCATGAAGAACATTCCTAAAATTGAAAGTAATATTATTATTGGATACTCAAATTTCGCCAATTTATTATCTAAAATAAAATTTTTTGATGAATTAAGCACAAATAAGCTTGAGATAAGTATCAATATTTTAAAAAAATTAGAAAAAGCATCTCGTGTGAAGCTTTCTAAAAATATTTTTTCTACGTTATTTGAGCCATTTAAAATTATTGCAACTGTCATTAAAATTATTAATGAAGTTAAATTGAAGATTAAATTAAAACTATTTTTTATGAATACTCCGATCATCAAGATAGAAAATATTGATAATGTTAAAAAAATTTCTGGAAGTAATATATTTAAATTATTTATCATATTAATTTAAACCCTCTATTTGAATAGCTATTTCATAATTATTTATTAAATTGTCTACTGAAACATTTAAAGTTTCCATTAACGGAACTGGATAAAAACCAAAAAAAATAACTAGCAAAGCTAATATACCTAACATAATGATCTCTGATTTATTTACATCTTTTAAATTTTTAATTTGGTCATTTTTAGTTACACCAAAAATAACTCTCTTTGTGAGCCAAAGCATATATGCAGCTCCTAAGACAACTCCAAATGTGGCTAACATTGCAACCAAATAATTCTTCTGAAAGGTTCCTGTTAAAACTAAAAACTCACCCAAAAAGCCAGACGTTCCTGGAAGGCCCAATCCAGCTAAAGCAAAAACTATAAACAAAAAAGAATATTTTGGTAAATAATTTACTAATCCGCCATAGGTGCTGATCATTCTGGAATGTAATCTGTCATAAACAACCCCAACGCAAAGGAATAGAGCTGCTGAAATCAATCCATGACTAATCATCTGAAAAATACTTCCTTCAATTCCTTGTTTGGTAAATGTAAATATTCCAAGAGTTACATAACCCATATGGGCAACTGAGGAATATGCAATTAATTTTTTCATATCCTCTTGCATTAAAGCTACTAAAGAAGTGTAAATAATAGCAATTATACTTAGTGTAAAAATTAATGGTGTAAAAAATTCTGAAGCTAGTGGAAACATGGGTAGAGAAAATCTCAAAAAGCCATATCCAGCCATTTTTAAAAGTATTGCTGCTAGTATTACAGATCCAGCTGTAGGCGCCTCAACATGTGCATCAGGTAACCAAGTGTGAACTGGCCACATAGGCATTTTCACAGCAAAAGAACTGAAAAAAGCTAACCATAATAAATTTTGATATTCTTTAGGTATTTTAATTTCGTAAATTTGAGTGACATCAGTTGTTCCTGTAATCCAATAGATGGCAATAATTGCAACAAGCATCAAAACTGATCCTAATAGAGTAAATAAAAAAAATTTAAAAGCTGAATACACTCTTCTTGGTCCACCCCAAACCCCTATGATTAAAAACATTGGAATTAATCCAGCCTCAAAGAATAAATAAAATACAACTAGATCTAATGAGCAAAAAACTCCAATCATGAAAGTTTCTAATATCAAAATCGCTATTAAAAACTCTTTGACTCTATCTTTAACGCTATTAATACATGAGATGATACAAATAGGAGTAATTAATGTTGTAAGGACTATAAAGAGAATTGAGATTCCGTCTATACCGAGTTTAAATTTAATAAAATCATTAATCCAGGATTGTTCCTCTAAGAATTGAAAATCTGCTGATGTATAATCCATTGAATACCAAACAAATAAAGACAAAATAAATGTTGCTAAACTACTAAATAAGGAAATGTAAATTGCGCTATTATTGTTTTTTTGCCCTCTAGATAAAAAAATAAATAGAGAACTTACTAATGGTAAAAATATAAGAGTAGATAAGATAGGAAAGTCCATTTTTTAATTTAAAATCAAATAAGTAAGTAGAATTGACAAACCTATCAACATTACAAAAGCATAATCGTATATAAAACCTGTTTGAAAAATACCTGCTTTGTCAGAAAGTTTTTTTATTAATTTTGAAATACCGTCAGGACCAAATCTATCAATAAAACCTATGTCACCTTTTTTCCAAAAAAAAGAGCCAATTTTCTTAGCAGGCTTCACAAATAATAGTTCGTATAATTCATCGATATACCATTTATTAAGTAAAAAATTATAAAGTGGTGAATTAGTATTTTTAAATTCCTCTAGAATTTTAGTGTTAGAAATAAAATAGTAATATGAGATTGGTATAGAAATTACTACTAACACTGGTGTTAAAATTAAAAACCATAAAGGGATCGGATCATGTTTTATTTCATTTAAAAAAAATATTGATGACTGCCAAAATTCATTACTATGATGACCAATAAATGTCGTCTTAAAAAAATAACCAGCGAAAATTGCACCAATAGCTAAAAATAATAAAGGACCTAACATTACAAAAGGAGACTCATGAGTTTCGTTTATTGGCACTTTCGAATTATTGTATGAACCGTGAAATGTTTTAAAAAATAATCTCCAAGAATAAATTGAAGTTAAAAAAGCTGTAAAAATTCCAATGGTTGCTGCATAGTTCCCTAAGGAAGAATTTTTTAAATAAGCAAATTCAATAATTGCATCTTTAGAGTAAAAACCAGATAAAAAAGGAAATCCAGTTAACGCCAAAGTTCCTATCAACATAAAAACGTAGGTATAAGGAAGTTTTTTTCTTACACCACCCATATTCCTTATATCTTGTTCATCTTTAAACGCATGAATTACAGATCCAGAACCTAGAAATAATAAAGCTTTAAAAAAAGCATGAGTGAATAAATGGAACATTGCTACATGATAAGCGCCTACACCTGCAGCAAAAAACATGTAACCTAATTGACTGCAAGTTGAGTAAGCAACTATTTTTTTTATATCATTCTGAACAAGAGCAACTGATGCTGCAAAAATTGCAGTAATCATTCCAACTATTGTAACTAGGTTCAAAGCAGTTTGAGAATATTCAAACAAAGGAGAACATCTTACAACTAAAAACACACCGGCTGTCACCATTGTAGCTGCATGAATAAGTGCTGAAACTGGTGTGGGCCCTTCCATGGCATCTGGTAACCAAGTATGTAATAAAAATTGGGCTGACTTACCCATCGCTCCAATAAATAAAAATAAACAAATCAATGTAATTAAAGTTGTCTCAAAACCAAAGAATACCAATTTTTTTTCAATAAATTGTGGAGCTAATTCAAAAACTTCTTGAAAATTTATCGTACCGAAATAAAAAAATATAAGAAAAATTCCAATCGCTAAGCCAAAATCACCTACCCTGTTTACGATAAAAGCTTTTATTGCTGCGTTATTTGCGCTCTCTTTTTTATACCAAAAACCAATTAACAGATAAGAACATAGCCCTACTCCCTCCCAGCCAAAAAATAATTGAAGAAAGTTATCTGACACAACAAGAACTAACATTGAAAACGTAAATAAGGATAAGTAAGACATAAATCTTGGTTTGTGCGGATCATGGCTCATGTAGCCAATGGAATAAATATGTACCAATGCTGAAACAAAAGTGACAACTACTAGCATCACTGAACTTAAAGGATCAATATTTATTGACCAATTAGCAACAAAATTTCCTGAACTAATCCATTCAAATATTTTAAAATTTCCGTATGTATTATTTTGAATTCCATTCCAAAACAAAATTATTGAAAACACAGCTGAAATACTTACGAATAAACTCGTGGTAATTTCAGAAAAATATTTAATTAATGATTTACCTAAAAAGCCAAGAATAGATCCAACTAAGGGTAAAAAAATTACAGCGTACTCCATTTATCCTTTCATTCCATGGATATCTTCAACTCTTATTGAGCCTCTGTTTCTATAATAAATTACAATTATTGCTAATCCTATTGCCGCTTCAGCTGCAGCCACTGTCAAAATTAACATTGTGAATATTTGTCCAACTATATCTCCAGAAAAAATTGAGAATGATATTAAATTTATGTTTACTGATAACAATATTAATTCAATAGACATTAATATTACTATTACGTTTTTTCTATTTAAAAAAATGCCAATTACACCTAAAAAGAATATTATTGCACCTAAAGACAAATAATGACCTAGTCCAATTTCAATCATCAATTTTTACCCCTTTGTTGCTCTCTACATCTCTAAGCTCAACTGATGATGATGGATCTCTGGAAATTTGATTAAAATAACTTTGTTTTTTTACTCCTTTTCTTTGTCTAAACGTTAAAAGTATAGCTCCTATCATTGATAATAGAAGTATGATTCCTGCTAATTGAAAATATAAAATGTAATCAGTGTACATAACTAAACCTAATTGATGTGTGTTTGAAATACCTGATAAATTTAAAGTGCTGCTTGACATTAGATCGTCTTTATATTTCCAACCACCAACTACCACTAATAGCTCTAAAAGTATTAAAATACTTACTATTAACCCTATTGGGATATGAGTTGATTTTTTTCCAACAAACCAAGACTGTTTTTGTTCAGCTACGTTAAGCATCATTACTACAAATAAAAATAAAACCGCTACAGCTCCAACATAAACAATTAAAATAATCATTCCTAAAAATTCAGCACCTACCATTATAAAAAGACATCCAACTGATATAAAATCTAAGATTAAAAAGAAAACTGAATTGACAGTATTTCTTGATGTGATTACCATTAGAGATGAAAAAATTGCTATAACAGAAAAAAAATAAAAAAATACGGAATGAGCCAACATTTATCTATATGGTTTATCTAGCTTTATATTTTTAGCCAAGACCGACTCCCATCTATCGCCGTTGTCTAGCAGTTTTTCTTTATTATAATAAAGCTCTTCTCTTGTTTCTGTTGCGAATTCAAAATTTGGCCCTTGAACTATAGCTTCTACAGGACACGACTCTTGACATAAACCACAATAAATACATTTCAACATATCGATATCGTATCTTGTTGTCTTTCTACTACCATCTGCTCTTTCAGCTGACTCGATTGTAATAGCTTGGGCAGGACAAACTGCTTCACAAAGTTTACAGGCTATACATCTTTCTTCACCGTTTGGATATCTTCTTAAAGCGTGCTCTCCTCTCATACGAGGGCTTATTGGACCTTTTTCAAACGGGTAATTTACGGTTTTAGATTTTTTAAACATTTCTTTAATGGCCATTAACAAACCTTTTATAAACTCAACTAAAAAAATAGTTTTAAAAATTCTGCTTAGAGTCATTAAAAGTTTCCTTTTGGTAGTTTATCAAAATAAAATAAAAAACTTGCAGTTAATACTAAATATATTAAGGAAAATGGTAAAAATATTTTCCATCCTAGTCTCATCAATTGATCATATCTGTATCTTGGCACTATTGCTTTTATTAAAGCGAATAAGAAAAATAAGAATAAAATTTTTAAAATCATCCAAATAGGAGCTGGAATTATATTAATTGGATAAATATCGATTATTGGCAGCCAACCGCCTAAAAAAAGTATAGAACCCATGGCACACATTAAAAGAATGTTTGCGTACTCTCCAAGCCAAAACATGGCATACATCATTCCAGAGTATTCGGTTTGATATCCCGCTACTAACTCAGCTTCAGCTTCAGGTAAATCAAAAGGAGGTCTGTTAGTCTCTGCTAATGCAGATATAAAAAAAATCACGAACATTGGAAAAAGAGGAATTACGTACCAAAGTTCTTTTTGCGCCAAGACAATTTCTTTCAAGTTTAGCGATCCAACGCACAATAATACGTTGATAATTATTATTCCGATAGAAACTTCATAAGAAACCATTTGAGCTGCAGACCTAATAGCACCTAAAAATGGATATTTGGAATTTGACGCCCATCCACCCATTATAATGCCGTAAACACCTAAAGATGAAACAGCAAATAAATATAATATGCCAACATTAATATCTGATAATACTAATTCCTCACTCATTGGGATAACTGCCCAAGCTACTAAAGCTAAAGTCATAGTTACAATCGGGGCAAGTATAAATACTACCTTATTAGCACTAGCTGGAATAATTATTTCTTTAAAAATATATTTTAATGCATCAGCTAATGTTTGTAGTAAACCAAATGGCCCAACAACGTTTGGTCCTTTCCTTTTTTGTACTAAACCCCATACTCTTCTATCCAACCAAACAATCATGGCAACTGAAACTAGTATTGGCACTAATAAAAATAAAATTTTATAAACTTCATTACCTAAAATTTGTAGGTACTCCATCATTAATTATTTGTCCCATCTTTTTTAATTTTTTGACGAATTTGACGACACTCACTCATTGTTTTTGACGAACGGGAAATAGAGTTTGTGTAGTAATAGTCAAGTTCCCTTACAAAAATCTTCTCACTAAGAAAACTTGTTTCAATATTATTTGTTTTAATTACTGATTTTTTTGGCAGTTTGTTTATTTCTGAAAAATTTGGAATAGTTTCTAAAACTTCTTTTCTTAGCTCATCAAAATTAGTTGTCTTATCTTTAAAGCCTAATTTTTTAATAATTCGATTAAAAATTTTCCAATCTTCTAAAGCTTCCCCAATAGGATAGGATGCTTTTTTACCTTCTTGTATTCTTCCTTCAAGATTTTCATACAAACCATTTTGCTCAGTATATGTCGCGCTTGGTAAAATTAAATCTGCAATTTCTGCACCTCTATCTCCATGACTTCCTTGATAAACAATAAATTCATCGTTTTTTTGAAATTCTAAATTATCAGAACCTAGTAAATATAAAAGTTTGAATTTTCTATTTTTTAAATCGTCAAAAAAAGATGAGAATTTTTCTTGTTTGCCTTGTAAAATTTTTAAATCTAAAAGACCTACTGTTGATGCATTTTGTACAAGTACATTTAATCCATTCCAGTTCTCGTTAATTAAATTATTTTTTGTTAAAAACTTTTTAAATTCTTCAAATATATATCCTCCACTTTTAAGTTCTAAAGCTGACTCTCCAATAATGATTGTTGGTTTTTTCGCTGATAAAAGTTTTTGAGAAAAGTCGTGTTCACCATTTATAATTTTTTTAATATCTTCAGTGCTATTGCCAATTATTTCATATTCGTAAGTTAAATCACCTGGATTCCCTATTGAGAAAATTCGGGTTTTTTTTTGTACAAATGTTTTTCTTATTCTAGCGTTTAAAATTGATGCCTCATACCTTGGGTTGGTTCCAACTAGTAAAATTAAATCTGCTTCTTCAATTCCTGCTATCGAAGAATTAAAAATATAATTCATTTTTTCATCTGAGTTTATGTAAAAATTTTTTTCTCTGAACTCTAAATTTTCACTTTTTAGCGTTTTAAATAATTTTTTGAAGCTCAGAGCATTTTCCATATTAATTAAATCACCAATATGGCCGGCTATTTCATTTGATTGAATTGATTGTATTTTATCAACTAAAATATTTATAGCTTCATCCCAGGTAGATTTTTGTAATTTATTATTTTTTTTAACATATGGAACATCTAGTCTTTGCTTTAATAAACCGTCACAAGAATATCTTGTTTTGTCAGATATCCACTCCTCATTAATTTCATTATTTAACCTTGGTAAAATTCTTTTTACTTCCCAATTGTAAGTGTCAACTCTTATGTTTGACCCTACTGCGTCCATCACGTCTACACTCTCCGTTTTTTTTAGCTCCCAAGGTCTTGCTTCAAAAGCATAAGGTTTAGACGTAAGTGCTCCTACGGGACACAAATCAATGACATTAGCAGACAACTCTGACTCCATGGATTTTTCTAAGTAAGTCGTAATTTCCATATTTTCTCCTCTGCCAATAGCTCCTATTTCTGGAACTCCAGCTACTTCTGTTGCAAATCTCACACATCTTGTGCAATGAATACATCTTGTCATTTGAGTTTTAATCAAAGGTCCCATATATTTTTCTTTTACATCTCTTTTGTTTTCAACAAATCTTGATTTATCTACTCCATAATAAAGAGACTGATCTTGTAAATCACACTCTCCGCCTTGATCGCACACAGGACAATCTAATGGATGATTAGCTAATAAAAACTCCATTACACCTTTTCTAGCTTTTTCCACAAAAGTAGTATTTGTTTTTATGTTCATTCCCTCTGCAGCTGGCATAGCGCAAGATGCAATTGGTTTAGGTGATTTCTCTAATTCAACTAAACACATTCTGCAATTTCCAGCTATTGATAGTTTTTCATGATAACAAAATCTTGGTATCTCAACATCAGCAAGTTCGCATGCCTGAAGAACTGTCATTCCTTTCTCAAATTCAATTTCTTTTCCATTTATTGTGATTTTAGGCATTTTTATTCTCCAACAAATGTTGATCAACTAAATAAGGATTATTCAATTTTTTCTTAATCAAAGGTTCTTCTCTACAACGACTTTCCACTTCTTTCCTAAAATGTCTTAACAAGCCTTGGACTGGCCAAGCTGATCCTTCGCCAAAAGCACAAATAGTATGACCTTCAATTTGTTTAGTTACATCAGAGAGTAAATCTATGTCGCTAAAAGTTGCTTTTCTTTTAACCACTCTATCTAAAATTCTCCACATCCAGCCTGATCCCTCTCTGCAAGGAGTACATTGACCACAACTCTCGTGTTTATAAAACCTAGCAATTCTTGCCATACACTCAACAATATCCTGATCTTTATTAATAACCACTATACCTGCAGTGCCTAACCCACTTTTATTTTCAATTAAAGAGTCAAAATCCATTGTTAACGTATCGCAAACTTTTTTTGGTAACAAAGGCATAGAAGAACCACCTGGAATAACTGCTTGAAGATTATCCCAACCTCCAACTACTCCTCCTGCGTGTTTTTCTATTAAATCTTTTAAAGGAATTCCCATTTCTTCCTCGACGTTGCATGGAGCATTTACGTTTCCAGAAATACAAAATATTTTAGTCCCAGTATTTTTTGGTCTTCCTATTGAGGCAAACCACTTACCACCTCTTCTTAAAATTGTAGGTATCACAGCAACTGTTTCTACATTATTAACTATTGTAGGACACCCATATAAACCAACTAATGCTGGAAAAGGTGGTTTTAATCTTGGTTGACCTTTATTACCTTCAATACTTTCCAATAAAGCGGTTTCCTCACCACAAATATATGCTCCTGCTCCATAATGAATATGAATGTCAAAATCCCATCCAGATCCACAGGCATTTTTTCCTAAGAAATTTTTAGCATATGCTTGATCAATTGCTTCTTGTAATCGTTTTCCTTCATTAAGATATTCTCCTCTTATGTAAATATAACAAACATGAGCATTAACCGTGTAACCTGCAATTAAACATCCTTCTATTAATTTTTGAGGCTCAAATCTTAAAATATCTCTATCCTTGCATGTTCCAGGTTCTGACTCGTCTGCGTTAATTACTAAATAGTGTGGTCGTGAACCAACTTCTTTTGGAGCAAATGACCATTTTAAACCAGTTGAAAATCCTGCCCCTCCTCTTCCTCTTAGTTCAGAAGTTTTTACTTCATTAATTATCCATTCACGACCTTTAGAAATTAGATCTTTTGTATCTTTCCAATCATCACGCTTTATTGAATTTTCAATCTCCCACCCAAATTCATTATAAAGATTTTTAAATATTCTGTTTTCTTTCTTAAGCATGTTTTTCTCCGTTGCTTGTTGAAATTTTTTCTGAAGAAGTATTTTTTCTTCCACGATATGAACCAGGTTTTAGAGGTTTATCATTTATTAAAGAAATAAGTATTTCTTTTGTACTTTTTTCATCTAAGTCTTCATAGTAATCATCATTAATTTGTACCATTGGTGCACTAACACATGCTCCTAAACATTCCACTTCCACCCAAGAACAGTTACCTTTTTTTGAAATTTCATTTTCATTTGGAGATATGTTTTCTTTACATAATTTTACAATTTTATCAGCACCTCTTAATAAACAAGGTGTTGTTGTACAAACCTGTATGAAATGTTTTCCTACTGGTGCTAAGTTATACATTGTATAAAAAGTAGCTACCTCATAAACTGAGATATATGGCATAGCAAGATATTTGGCTATATACTTCATTGCTGCTAAAGGGATCCAATTATTGTTCTGTCTTTGAGCTAAATAAAGTAAGGGCATTACTGCACTTTTTTTATTTTTTTCTGGATATCTTTTTAAAATTTCTTCAATTTTTTTTAAATTTTCAGATGAAAATATAAATTCTTTGGGTTGATTGTCATGTATTTTTTTTATGCTCATCTATCTACCTCTCCAAAAACAATATCTAATGAACCAAGCACAGCCGGAACGTCAGCCAACATGTGGCCACGAATAAGATAATCCATAGCTTGTAGATGAGAAAATCCTGGAGCTCTTATTTTGCATCTGTAAGGTTTGTTGCTACCATCAGATATTAAATAAACACCGAACTCACCTTTTGGTGCCTCTACAGCCGTGTAAACATCTCCCTTGGGTACTCTGTACCCTTCGGTGAATAATTTAAAGTGGTGAATCAATGCTTCCATTGATTGTTTAATATCGTCTCTGTTTGGAGGTGAAATCTTATTATCTATAGATATAACTGGACCTTTTGGTAATCTCTCAATACATTGTAATATAATTTTTACACTTTCTCTCATTTCTTCTATTCTACAAAGATACCTATCGTAACAGTCACCATTTTTTCCGACTGGAATTTTAAAGTCTAAATCTTTGTAAATTTCATAAGGTTGTGATTTTCTTAAGTCCCAAGGAACGCCTGAACCTCTTAACATAACGCCGGAAAAACTGTGATCAAGAGCCTCTTGCTTTGTAACAATACCTATTTCAACATTACGTTGTTTAAAAATACGATTATCAGTAAGTAATCCCTCTAGATCATCTATTATTTTAGGAAACGACTTACAAAATTTTTCAATATCTTCCACAAGTTTCATTGGGATATCTTTGTGCACTCCACCAGTTCTAAAATAATTAGCGTGTAATCTTGATCCAGATGCTCTTTCATAAAAAGTCATCAAAGTTTCTCTCTCCTCAAAACCCCATAAAGAAGGAGTAAGAGCTCCTACATCTAGGGCTTGAGTGGTAACGTTTAAGATATGACTTAAAATTCTACCAATTTCGCAAAATATTACTCTTATATATTTAGCTCTTATAGGCACTTCTACTTTTAACAATTTTTCAGCTGCTAAAGCAAAAGCGTGCTCTTGGTTCATGGGTGCTACATAATCTAGTCTATCGAAATAAGGTAAAGCTTGAGTGTAAGTTTTTTGCTCTATTAATTTTTCTGTTCCTCGATGAAGAAGGCCAATATGTGGATCAGCTTTTTCAACTATCTCTCCGTCTAATTCTAATATTAATCTTAACACTCCATGTGCTGCAGGATGTTGAGGTCCAAAATTAAGGCTTAATGATTTAGTTTTTTTTACCATCTTTATCGTAGTTTTTCATTTCTTTTATGTAATTTGTACCTTCCCAAGGACTTTCAAAATCAAAATTTCTGTAGTTTTGCTCGAGCTTTACTGGTTCGTAAATAACTTTTTTGTCTTTTTCGCTATATCTTACTTCATTAAAACCTGTTAATGGGAAATCTTTTCTCAATGGATGACCTTTAAATCCATAGTCTGTTAAAATTCTTCTAAGATCTGGATGATTTTTAAATTTTATTCCATACATATCAAACACTTCTCTTTCCATCCAATTAGCTGATGGAAATATTTTTGTAAGAGAATTAATAGATTGATCTGTTTCAAATTTAATTAAAAGTTTAATTCTTAAATTATTTTCATGAGATAAAAAAAGATAGACTAATTCAAATCTTTTTTCATTATCTGGATAATCCACTCCTGCGATATCAATTAGTTGTTTAAATTTACAATTTTCATTTGATTTCAAAAATTGAACTACATCAGCAACGTCTTTTTCATCAACCTCAATTAAAAGCTCATCATTATCTATTGAGGAACTTTTAACTTTACTTGAAAGTTCAGAATTAATTAATTTTTCAATTTTTTGTAATTTTAAAATCATTTTTATCTTTTAAGAGAACCTTCTCTTCTAATTTTTTTTTGAAGTTGTAAAATTCCGTATAATAAAGCTTCTGCAGATGGAGGACAGCCAGGTATATAAATGTCGACAGGCACAATCTTATCGCATCCTCTCACAACAGAATAAGAGTAATGATAATATCCGCCCCCATTCGCGCAACTCCCCATGGACACAACATATCTTGGTTCTGGCATTTGGTCGTAAACTTTTCTTAAAGCTGGAGCCATTTTATTCGTTAAAGTTCCTGCTACAATCATTACATCTGACTGTCTTGGTGAAGCTCTGGGAGCAGCACCAAATCTCTCAAGATCATATCTTGGCATTGAAGTTTGCATCATTTCAACGGCACAACATGCAAGACCAAATGTCATCCAGTGTAACGAGCCCGTACGAGCCCAATTAATTAAATTATCAGTCGATGTTGTTATAAAACCTTTATCTGCAAAATCTTTTGCTAAATCTTTAAATTCCTCTGGTATCTCTTTTTGTTTATCAGGAAAAATGTTGTTGTTTACTCCCATTCCAACGCTCCTTTTTTCCACTCATAAATAAAACCAATTGTAAGAACTGAAAGAAAAAACATCATGGACCAAAAACCTAAAGCACCTATTCCACCTAAAGAAATCGCCCATGGAAATAGAAAAGCAATCTCCAAATCGAATATTATGAAAAGTATTGCCACGAGGTAAAATCTAACATCAAATTCCATTCTTGAATCATCAAAAGGTTCAAACCCACATTCATATGCTGACAATTTTTCTGGATCTGGATTAGACGGAGAGGCTAAAAAATTAGCTACTATAAAACCTATGCTTAAAAATAGAGCTAAAAATAAAAATATTATTATAGATAAGTATTCTGATAAAAAATTATAAATCATATTTTAATTAATACCTACCTCAATACCGTAGTTTGAGGATTCTTATATTAATGTTAATTCTTTATAACATTTATCTTTAAAGAGTACAGGACAGAAGGAAGCATTATGTTGATTGAAAAATGTATGAATATAACTTTCTAGATGAAAATCATTATCAACTAGTGGCGGGAGTGACCGGGCTCGAACCGGCGACCTCCTGCGTGACAGGCAGGCGCTCTAACCAGCTGAGCTACACCCCCACAGTTGAGAAATTTAATGGTGGGCGGTAAAGGACTCGAACCTATGACCCTCTCGGTGTAAACGAGATGCTCTACCAACTGAGCTAACCGCCCTTATTAAATAAAAACGAGATATACAATAAAAATTTTATAAAGTAAAAAAGTATTTAATTTGTAGTGTAATTTATATAAATAGCAGTATTATCAACAATTCATGATTTTAAATTGTAATTCATGCGGTAAAAAATTTGTGGTTCCAGACAAAGCAATTACTGCTTCGGGACGACTGGTGCAATGTGGTTCATGTGGTAATAAATGGAAACAATACCCAATAAATGAAATTAAACAAGTTAAATTGCCCACTAAAATTGAAAAGTTATCTTCTAATCAACGTAAAGCTACGCAAAAGATACAAAAGCCAAAAAGTGTAAAAAAAAGCACTTCACGAAAACCGAGAGAAATAGATTTATATTCCCCAGAATATTTAGCAAAAAAACATGGAATCAAACTAAGAGAGGATATTAAGCCAATTTTTTCTAAAACCAGAGTCTCTTTTGGTTTCTATAACTATTTACTGTTAATTTTAGTGACAGTTATAGTTCTGTCAAAAGGGCTGTATTTCTTTCAAGACTTTTTAGTTCAAAGATTACCGTTTACAGAATTTTATATAGATTACTTTTTTGAAAGTATAAGAAACATGTTTGAAATTTGGAAAAATTTAATTTCTAGTTACTAGACTCTAATTCTTTAATATTAACAAAATTGTCGGATAAATTTGCATTATTTTTTTTGATATCGTCATAAAAGTTCCAGGCTAAAACTAAAAGTATATTTTTTTTATCTTTTATAAATGACTTATTTTTAATAGCAATTTTTACACCTGGTACAAATTTATTATGTTTAAGATTATTATCTTCTACAATAAAGTCTATTTCTTTAGATATTCCAAAAAAATTTAATGCTGTTGTTGCTTTAGCTGGAGCTCCATACCCTATAATGATTTTATTTTTACTTTTAAGACTTTTTATATTTTTTAAAACATTCTCTCTAATTTTGTATACTTCTTCACCAAATTTTTGATAAGTTTTAAAATCTTTAATTCCAAAAGCTTCTTCTTCTTTAAGCATTTTTTTAACACTTTGTTCAATTTTTGTTTTTTTATCTTTTTTTATATAAACTCTTATAGAGCCTCCATGAGTTTTAATTTTTTCCGACCTAAAAATTTTAGCCTTAAACTGATTAAAAAAATAAATTAAAGATGTTAATGACCAATAATTATAATGTTCATGGTATATGTTATCAAATGTTAAATCTTTGAGTGTATTCATTAAGTATTGAACTTCAATAATTATAGTTCCTTTTTTACTTAATAAACTTAACATACATTCTGTCATTTCTCTCAGTTTGTCTGAATGTGCAAAAACATTTGAAGCTAAGATTAAGTCTGCATTTTTTTTTAACTTTTTAATATTTTTTTTTTCCAAAAAACCATTAAATGTTTTTATTTTATTTTTATTTGCTAGTTTTGCTAAATTTTTAGCTGGTTCAATTCCTAGAATATTCTTATATCCTAAATCTAAAAAAGGTTTTAAAGCAACACCATCATTACTTCCAATATCAATAATAAACGATTTTTTTTTATTTAATTTTAACTCTTTTGAATATTTTTTTGCAGCTTCAACAAAATGATCTCTAAACACTTTTGAGGTTGATGAGGTATAAAGATAATTAGAGAACATCTTTTTGGGATCGACTGCCACAGACAATTGACAATTATGACATTTCTCACAATAGTTTACCTCTAATGGGTATAGATCACATTTTTCCTCTTTCTGATTAATTAAATTATTAGCTAATGGTTGATATCCAAGAGAAACGACTCTTTTTAGGTTTGTGTTTCCACATGACCTACAGTCAAACTTATAACACTCCATTAATAAATTTTTTTCTTTTTCATCTACGAATACATGTTTAATAGTATGTGTAATTCCATAATTTTCATGATCTCTTTCACCTCTAACAAGATTTAAGAACGTTGTATCTTTTGTGAATACCATTGTGTGTGCAACATTCGGTTTGATTATTGATAATTGGCCGGCATTAACCACTTGAGTAATTTTTGGAGCTTTTGGATCTATTATATCTTGAAATATTTCTATAATTTGACCTTTGGTGAACAAACATTTTTGCTCTTGTTGAGGATGATAATGATTAGCTCTTATTGTTCCTTTTTTTGAGTCAATCATTCCTATTAAATTTATTGGTTCTGTTAATTCATGATTGCTAATGGTTCCTCTATTATCAATAAATAAATTTTCACCATCTTTAACGTATTCCAGTTCTTTAATTAAATTTTGTTTAGACCATTTTTGTATCATTTCTTTGATATTTTGATCTAAGTTGTAAAGAAATTTAAAACCTGTATTCAATATTTTTTTATTTGATAAAGAAAAACCCAAATTTGGAACTTCGTCATTTGTTTCTTTGAGTTTAATTTTCGGATTATGTTTTTTACAAATTTCCGCAACTTCTTTGACCGTTAAAGTATCTTTTGTTAAGTTAAAAATTTCTGATCTTATTTCATTTTTTTCTTCCATAAACTTGAAGCATCTTGCTACATCAATTAAAGGAACAAGACTTTTAATTTGTCTTCCGCCTGCAAATAATTTTAAAGTTCCATCTTGAGAAGCAATTTTTGAAAATAGATTTGGCATTATGTCAATTCTCATTGTGTCTGATGAGTAACCATAAACTGAGCCAAGTCTTAAAATTACAAAATTTTTACCTGAGTCTTTAAGTTGTTTCTCGTTTACAGCTTTTGAAGAGGAATAAGATAAAACTGGTTTTGTTTCCTCATTTTCTTTAATGTCAGTTTTTATCTCTTCTATTCCTTCATAAACAACATGGGTTGATGGAAAAACAATTTTACAATTATCGCTTATTACATCTAAAATATTTTGCGTTCCTTTTTCACCAACCTCTTTTATTTTTTTTTCTTGATGCTCTGTTGACTCGCTTTTTGTTCTAGGAACATTGGTTATTCCTGCCAAATGATGAACAACATCAGCGTCTGCAAAAAGTCTCTCAACAAGATTGATATCTAAAATGTCCCCCTGTACAAACTCAATGTTCCAGTTTCTGAGTTGATTAACTCTTTCTGAAACAAATCTATTATCAATTACAATAATTTGATGATGCCAGCTTACCCCAGAGTATAACTTGCAAAGTTCAGTGCCAATATACCCTAAGCCACCTGTAATTATTATTTTCTTTTTCATACAATATTTAATAAATATTTACTTATATTATATTTTATTATAACTCAAATAACATGAATATATTCGATTGCTTCATGTATAATGATGAAGATCTACTACTAGATTTAAGGTTAAATCAACTTGATAAATTTGTAAAAAAGTTCGTTATCGCGGAAGCTACTTACACTCATAACGGAAATAAAAAAAAATTAAAATTTGATATTAATAAATTTAAAAAATTTAAAGATAAAATAATATATTTAATAGTAGAAGATCAACCAAAAAATTTATTACAACTAAATGATGACGACACGAAAAGTGAAAAAGGAGAAAAACTTATTTTAAATGGGATGGCAAGAGATTATTTTCAAAGAGAAAATTTATCAAAGGGTTTAAACAAAGCCGAAGATGAAGATTTAATTTTAATAAGTGATCTAGATGAAATTCCAAATTTAGATAGTTTAGATTTCAATAATATTAAAAATAATATTATAATATTTGAACAGAAAATATTTTATTACAAACTTAATCTTCACTATGATGAATTCTTGTGGCATGGCACGAAAGCTGTAAAAAATAAAAATTTAATTTCCCCTCAGTGGTTAAGAAATCTTAAAGGAAAAAATTATCCTAAATGGAGAATTGATACTTTTTTTTCAAAAAAGAAATATTCTAACTTATCATTTGTAAAAAATGGTGGATGGCATTTTACTTGTCTAAAGTCGCCTGAAGAGTTAGAAAAAAAATTAAGTAATTTTGCTCATCATTTTGAATTTAAAGAGAGCGGACTAAATATAGAAGATGTAAAAAAATATATTGCTGAAAAAAGAGTTATTTACGATTATAAAGCTGATCAAAAACAATATAAATGGTCAGGTAAATCTATTCTTAAAAAAATTGACTCAAAACTATTACCGAACTATGTAATTAATAACCTAAGCAGATATTCTGAATGGTTAGATTAAATTCCAGCTAATGAGTGCTTATTTCTTCTTTTAATTTGTCTTTTTTTGAAATCTGATCTACTTCGACCCACTCTACTCTTTTTAGTGGTTTTGTTAAAGCAACTTTTAGGACTTCATCAACATTTTTTACTGTGATTACCTCGATAGAATCCAGAACAGTTTTGGGAACCTCTATCAAATCTTTTTTATTTTCAATTGGTATCAAAACTTTCTTAATTCCAGCTCTATGAGCAGCTAATAATTTTTCTTTTAATCCCCCAATAGGAAGTACTAAACCTCTTAAAGTTATCTCTCCAGTCATCGCAACATTTTTATTAACTGGTATTTCAGTAATAGCTGAAATAATCGAAGTAACCATTCCTATACCAGCTGATGGTCCATCTTTTGGTGTTGCGCCTTCTGGTACATGAATATGAAAATCTTTTTTATCAAAAATTGGAGGTATTATTCCATAATCTAAACTTTTTGATCTAATATAAGATTTTGCCGCTTTTACAGACTCTTGCATTACATCACCTAATTTTCCAGTAATTTGCATTTTGCCCTTACCTGGCATTACTACAGACTCTATTTTTAAAATCTCACCACCTACTTCTGTCCATGCTAATCCTGTTACTACCCCTACTCTATTTTCTTCTTCTATTTCACCATAATTAAATTTCTCAACACCTAAAAGGTCTTTAAGATCTTTTTCATTTATTGGGTTGTTAACTTTTTCGTTGTTATCTATTTTCTTTACTAACTTTCTTCCAATTTTAGAAATTTCTCTTTCTAAGTTTCTTACGCCAGACTCTCTTGTATAGTGTCTTATAATTTTTCTATTTATATTTTCATCAATAGTCCATTCATCTTTTTTTAAACCATTGTTTTTGCTTTGATTAGGAATGAGATATTTTTGAGAAATATTTACCTTCTCATCTTCTGTGTATCCGGAAAGTCTAATTACTTCCATTCTATCTAATAAAGGGGGAAGTATGTTAAGTGTATTTGCTGTTGTAACAAACATTACATCTGACAAATCGTAATCGACTTCTAAATAATGATCGTTAAATTCTTTGTTTTGCTCTGGGTCTAAAGCTTCTAATAATGCTGACGATGGATCGCCTCTATAGTCATTTCCAACTTTGTCAATTTCATCTAAAAGAAAAAGCGGATTTTTTGTCCCAGCTTTTTTCATCATTTGAATAATTTTTCCTGGTAATGATCCAATATAAGTTCTTCGATGACCTCTAATTTCTGCTTCATCTCTTATCCCGCCCAAAGATATTCTTATAAACTTTCTATTTGTCGCTTTTGCTATTGATTTACCTAGGGATGTTTTTCCAACTCCTGGTGGGCCCACTAAACATAATATTGGCCCTTTCATTTTTTGAATTCTTTTTTGGACTGCTAAAAACTCTATAATTCTCTCCTTAACTTTTTCCAATCCATAATGATCCTCATCAAGTATTTTCTGCGCATTTTTTAAATCAGTATTTATTTTTGATTTATTCGACCAAGGTAATTCTGTCATCCAATCTAAGTAATTTCTTACAACTGTTGCCTCCGCGGACATCGGGCTCATAGATTTTAACTTTTTTAATTCTGACAGACATTTTTCTCTAGCTAGTTTGGGCATTTTTGCCTCGGTGATAGCTTTAGACAATGATGTTAATTCATCTTTTCCTTCGTCAATTTCTCCTAATTCTTTTTGAATAGCTTTTAATTGTTCGTTTAAATAATATTCTCGTTGTGTTTTCTCCATTTGATTTTTAACTCTCCCTCTAATTTTTTTTTCTACGGAGAGTACACTTGTTTCTTTTTCAATAAGTTGATGTATTTTTTCTAACCTTTTTTTAAGGTCGATAATTTCAAGTAGTTCTTGTTTTTCAAATATTTGAATATTTAAATTTGAAGATATATTATTAGCTATCTGAATAGGATCTTTCAAACTTTTAAGATTGCTTGATCCATCGTTTAAATCTTTTTTGCTTAAAACTTGAAGTCTATCAAATTTCTTAATTAAACCATGGGCTAATAACTCAAGTTCTTTTGAGTTATTTTGATCTTCAACAATTTCAACTTCACAAGTTAAATGATTGTTACTACTTTCGTTATACTTTAAAATTTTAATTCTTTTTTCACCTTCAACTAAAACTTTCACTGTTCCGTCTGGGAGTTTTAGTAGTTGTAAAACTTTACTTAAGCAACCGTACTGGTAAAGATCTTTACTAGTTGGATCATCAATTTCTGAATTTTTTTGCGTTACTAAAACTATGGATTTATCAGTCTTCATTACCTCTTGAAGAGCTTTAATAGACTTTTCCCTTCCAACAAATAATGGAACCACCATGGAAGGAAATATAACTATGTCTCTTAACGGGAGGAGAGGTTTAAGATATGAGGCTTTCATTTAATAATTATATGGCGATTAATATACTAATTTCAAGAAACAAATTTAGTTTAAGCTACTGATGTTGATGACTTTTTACCGTATGTGACAATAGGTTCAGAAACACCTTTTGCAGCGGCGTTATCAACTGTTACTTTTACTACATTTTCCATATCTGGCAGTTCAAACATTGTTTTTAATAAAATATTTTCGAGAATTGACCTTAATCCCCTTGCACCAGTTTTTTTTGAAATAGCTTTTTTTGCTATTTCCGAAATAGCATCATCATTAAACTCTAGTTCGACTTCCTCAAATTCAAATAACCTTTGATATTGTTTTATAAGAGAATTTTTAGGTTCTTTTAAAATTTTAATTAGAGACTTCTCATCTAAATCGTCTAATGTTGCTATGATTGGCATCCTGCCAATAAATTCAGGTATTAAACCATATTTAATTAGATCTTCGGGTTCCAATAGTTTCATAATTTCAGAGAGTGGTTGTTCTTTATAATTTTTTACTTTAGCTCCAAAGCCAATTGAACTTCCTTTACCTCTGTTATCTATTAATTTATCTAATCCGGCAAAGGCACCTCCGCAAATAAATAGAATATTGGTAGTATCGACTTGCAAAAATTCTTGTTGAGGGTGTTTTCTTCCGCCTTGTGGTGGCACGCTTGCAACTGTGCCTTCCATTATTTTCAAAAGCGCTTGTTGAACTCCTTCACCAGAAACGTCTCTTGTTATGGATGGATTTTCGGATTTTCTACTAATTTTATCTACCTCGTCAATGTAAACTATTCCTCTTTGAGCTTTCTCAACATTATAATCAGCTGCTTGTAATAATTTTAAAATTATATTCTCAACATCTTCTCCAACATATCCTGCTTCTGTAAGAGTAGTCGCGTCTGCCATTGTAAAAGGAACGTCTAAGATTCTCGCTAGAGTTTGAGCTAATAAAGTTTTTCCGCAACCTGTTGGTCCGACGAGAAGAATATTTGATTTCGATAATTCAATATCTTTATTATTCTTAGTTTCGTGATTTAATCTCTTATAATGATTATGTACAGCAACCGATAATATTTCTTTTGCAAATTTTTGTCCAATAACATAGTCATCTAACACTCCACAAATTTCTTTAGGTGAAGGCACACCATCTTGGTGCTTAACTAAAGAACTTTTGTTTTCTTCTTTAATAATATCCATACAAAGCTCTACACACTCATCACAAATAAAAACTGTTGGCCCAGCAATAAGTTTTCTTACTTCATGTTGACTTTTCCCACAGAAGGAGCAATACAAAATATTTTTATTATTTTTTTCTGACATATCGAATCAATATAAGTAATATAAAACTCTGACTATTACTTAGCAAGTTGAAGTTGTAAAATAAGCTATATATTGTGTGTTATTTACGTTTCTCCACAACAGAGTCTATTAATCCAAATTTTTTAGCATCTTCAGCAGTCATAAAATTATCTCGCTCTAATGCCTCGGATATTTGTTCAATAGATTTTCCAGTATGTTTAGCATAAATTTTATTTAGTCTTTCTTTAAGTGATAAAATTTCTTTAGCATGAATTTGAATGTCTGTTGCTTGGCCTTGAAAACCTGCTGATGGTTGGTGTACCATTATTCTAGAGTTAGGTAGTGAATATCTTTTTCCCTTTTCTCCTGCAGCCAAAAGAAAAGATCCCATCGATGAAGCTTGACCGATGCAGAGTGTTGAAACGGGTGAATTAATATATTGCATGGTATCATAAATTCCCAAGCCCGCAGTTACTAATCCTCCTGGACTATTAATATAAAAATTTATTTCTTTATTTGGGTTTTCCGACTCTAAAAATAATAATTGTGCTGTCACAAGAGACGCTACAGCATCATTAACTGGACCTACTAAAAACACTATTCTTTCTTTGAGAAGTCTTGAATAAATATCATAAGCTCTTTCTCCTTTGCTTGTTTGCTCAACAACCATTGGGATAAGGCTATTCATTTTTTCTTCTAATTCGCGACTCATAGTCGTTTTATACAACTATTGGTTACTTTTTACTAATTTTTTTTGATTTTGTCTTATTTTTTGCTGGTGATGTGATTTTAGATTTTTCAGTATCTACATTTGGTTTATTAAATTCAGCAATTATTTTTTCAGCTTCTTTTGTGCTAATTTCTCTAGATATAAGATTTATTTTCGATTTAATTAAATCTATTATTTTTTCCTCATATAAAGAACCTTTTAAACTTTGAGATGCACTTGGGTTTTTTTGGTAATATTCAAGAACCATTTTCTCTTGGCCAGGCATTCCTTTTATTTGCTTTTGTATTTCGTTTCTAACTTCATCATCCGAAACTTTTAAATTATTTTTCTCTCCATACGCATTTAATAATAATCCAAGCTTTATTCTAGATTTTGCTAGTTTTTCATTATTGGATTTATGTTTTTCTTTTTCTTCTTGTTTTAAATTTTGAGTCATTATTAACATTTCTTGATCGATTAAGTTTTGCGGTAAATCTACTTGATGGTTTTTTTCAATTTGTTCTAGTATTTCTTTTTTTGTAATCGAGTTTAATGCCTGTGAATATTGACTTAAGATTTGTTTTTCAATTAAGGATTTCAAATCTTTTATATCTTTTGCTCCCATTAATTTAGCAAAATTATCATCAACTTTACTGGCTTTAGGTTTTTTTACATTTAAAATTTTACACTGAAATTTAGTTTTTTTATTAGCAAGTTCTTTTTTAGGATGATTAGCTGGAAGTATAGCCTCTAATATTTTAGTATCGTTTTTTTTCACACCAATCAATTGCTCGTCAAAACCTTTTAAAAAAAGATCCTTTCCTAACTCTAACTGAACGCCTTTTCCTTCACTTCCATCAAATTTATTGTTATCAACTGTAGCAGAATAGTCAAAAGTCACTTGATCTCCATTTACTGCATTTTCAGTTTCATTTTTTTCTTCAAATTGTTTATTCTGAATTGCAATTTCTTCTAGCTTTTCTTCAATAACTTTGTTTTCAATTTTTACTTTAAAACTTGTAGCTTTAAATTTTTCGAAGCTTTTTAAATTTACACTTGGCAAACAATCTATTTGAAGTTCATAGTTTAAATCTTTTCCTTCACCAAACTGTTTTAAGTCAATCTTTGGTTGACCTGCAACTTTCAATTTTTTTTCATCTATCGCTTTTGTAGTAGTTTCTCTTAAAATCTTATCTACCACCTCTCCGTATATAGATTTACCGAATTGACTTTTAATTACTTCAGGGGGAACTTTACCTGGTCTGAAGCCTTTTAAAGATACTTCTTTTTGAAGCTCTTTTAGTCTCTCATCCATTTTTGTCTGAATATTTCTTTTATCAACTATTACAGATAAAACTGTCCTAAGTCCTTTTTTTGATTTTACTTCTACTTTCATAATATTTTGGTGGGCAAGAAGAGACTCGAACTCTTAAGCCTTGCGGCACTGGTTTCTAAGACCAGCGCGTATACCAATTCCGCCACTTGCCCTTTACTTAATCCTTGTTTTATATATCAAATTAATTTTTTGTTAAACGATAAAGTCTTGAATAAATAATCAAATAAATTAGCAACAAGATAAAGAACCAATACCTACTTAATAGAGGATCGTGTAATAGATACAACCCTGGTAATATTAAAATTAAGTAAAATAGATTAATGATAATTGAATTTAAATAATTACCTTTATCTTTTCCGTATGTACTAGAGATTTTATAAAAGCAAAGCATATGCAAATGTTTATCATCTGGATAAATCGGAGATTTTTTTAGCAATAGTTTTCTCAAAAACGAAAAAAACACCTCGAAAAAAATATAAAATAAAAGCGTACAAAAAAAGAATGAGGAGATCTCTGGATTTAAGTTATTAGTAATTATTGTATTTAAGCCAGTCATAGCACCCATGGTGTAGGCTCCACTATCACCTAGGAAAATTTTTGCACTTGGAAAGTTAAATAGCAAAAATGATAAAAGAATTATAATTTGAGAGATTATTAAAATTGAAAATTCTAAATTTTCATTATTTATATTAATATAGGTTAATATAATATTTATAATAATTAAATTAATTGCTAATAAACCATTAAAACCGTCAATTAAATTAGCGCCATTAATTACAAATAAAAAGCAAAGCAATACAAAAATTGAAGAAAACATATGGCTAGACATTAAGGGAATTAAGAATGGTATATCTATATTGAGAATTTTAATGGGCAATACGTTTATGAAAGTAAAAAGTAGAAGTATCATAAATATTAGCCTACTTAATGGTTTTATGTTAATTCTTAAGTCATCTAAAAAACCAACTATAAACACTGAATAACTTACAAAAATATAATTATATAAAACTTCTGAATACAATAAGAAATAAATATAAAAAAAAATACTCAAGGAAATTATAGCGGCTATTCCTCCGCTTCGTGTAACAGGGGTTTCATGAAAAGCTTGGGGCTTTAAAAAATCTTTATCTAATAAAGCACCGCCTTTTATTTTATGTGAGTATTTACTTACAAGCAAAAAAATAAAAAAGCTTATTAAAGCAAATATAGATAAAAAACTTGCTTCGATTGATTCTGTACCCATTTTTTAATTTATCCTTTATTATTTTTTTTAAATATATAAATTCCAATAAGTATTACAACTAATGATGCTATCACTTTCCAAGTAATTACTTCATCCATTAGAAAATAACCAAAAATAATTCCAAAAACAGGTATCAAATATGCTACCTGAGTTTGAAAGACTAATCCGTTTACAGTTAGTATTCTAAATCTGATTAACCAAGCTAATCCTGTTGCGATTACACCTAAATATAATAATGAAAGAGTCGATGCAAAAGTTGGGGAGGACTCCCATGGCGTTTCAAAGATTAATGAAAAAGGCAAAAGAAAAATTACTGACCATAAAGTTGTTGACGTTGTAACGTTTTCATTTTTTTTATTTTTTAATTTTAAAGTTAATAAACCTCCAATACAGTAAAACGTTGATCCTAAAATGGTTATAAGAGCATAAATATAATTTTCACTATTTATAATTACTTTGTCTAAAAATAATAATACGATTCCACTAAAACCAATTAAAACACCTAAAGATTTTAGATATGATAATTTTTCATCTTTCGTAAAAAAATGTGCGAGTATGGAGCCGCTTAAAGGTGTTGTGCTCATTAGCATTGCTGCAAGGTAACTATTAATTTTTGCAGTACCAATAGCAATTAAAACAAAAGGTATTGCAATATTGCAAAGGCCAATTAAAGCATAAGAGCTCCAATTTTTACTAAAAGCTTCAATTTTAATTCCGCTTATTTTACAAAGAATTAGTAATGGTATGCTTGCAAATATTACTCTAACTAGAGCAAGTGTAATTGGGTCATATGAATATGTGGCTATCTTTATGTTAAAGAAAGAGGAGCCCCAAATTACAGCTAGTAAAATTAACAAAGATAAATCAAAGGTATTTGCTTCTCTCATTAAAAATTTAAGGTGTGGATATGTGATAAATGCATAGCTGATATATATATTTAATTATACTATAAAAATTAACCTTATATATGTTCGCATCAATTAAACATAATTTAAATGGAGCAAAATGAGTTCAAAAGATGTTTTAAAGCTTATTAAAGACAAACAAATTGAATTTGTAGATTTGAGATTTACTGACCCTAAGGGAAAACTTCAACATCTAACAATGGACTCAACAATAGTTGACGAAGATATGCTTAGTAAAGGAGTATTTTTTGATGGCTCCTCAATAGCTGGTTGGAAAGCAATAAACGAGTCAGACATGATTTTAAAACCTGACTTGGACAGACCGATAATTGACCCTTTTAATTCTCACACAACTATAAATATTTTTTGCGATATTTTAGATGCCGTAAAAAAAGACCCTTACGAGAGAGATCCTAGAGGAACAGCAAAAAAAGCGGAAGCGTATTTAAAAAAATCTGGTATCGGAGATAAGTCTTATTTCGGACCTGAGCCAGAATTTTTTGTTTTTGACGATGTTAGATTTAGAAATGATATGAATGAAACTAGCTTTAGCATTGATAGTTCTGAGGGGCCCTACAATACTGGAAAAAAATATGAGAACGGTAACATGGGTCACAGACCTGGAGTAAAAGGTGGTTATTTCCCAGTGCCTCCAGTTGATAGTGCTCAAGATATGAGAGGTGAATACTTAAAAGCTTTAAAAGACATGGGTGTAAAGGTAGAGAAACATCACCATGAAGTAGCTCCAAGTCAACATGAACTTGGAATGTATTTTGGAACTTTAACTAACATGGCTGATAACGTTCAGCTATATAAATACGCAGTTCAAATGGTCACTCACTCATTTGGTAAAACAGCAACATTCATGCCAAAGCCAGTAAAAGGTGATAATGGATCAGGAATGCATTGTCACCAATCAATTTGGAAAGGCAATACTCCAGTTTTTATGGGTAAAGAATATGCAGGACTTTCTAAAGAAGCTCTATATTACATTGGTGGAATACTAAAACATGCTAAAGCAATAAACGCATTTTCAAATGCCACAACAAATAGTTATAAACGTTTAATTCCTGGTTTTGAGGCTCCGGTAATCTTGGCTTATTCAGCTAGAAATAGATCTGCTTCTTGCAGAATACCCGTAATAATGAATCCAAAAGCAGCAAGATGTGAAATAAGATTTCCAGATGCTGCGGGAAATCCTTATTTAACATTTGCTTCAATGCTTATGGCTGGAATAGACGGAATTAAAAATAAAATCGACCCGGGAAAATCTTTTGATGACGACTTATACTCTTTATCTGAAGATGAAGTTAAAAAACTTCCAACTGTCTGTGGTTCTTTAAGAGAAGCTATGCAAAACCTCGATGAGGATAGAAAATTTTTAACTGAAGGTGGAGTATTTACTGACGATCAAATAGACGCATATATCGAGTTAAAATTCCAAGAAATTTATAAATTTGAACATACACCTCATCCGATCGAATTTGAAATGTATTACAGCGGCTAAACTTTAAAAGATTCTCCGCAACCACAACGCTCAGTTTCATTAGGATTCTTAAAAATAAACTGAGATGAAAACTTCTCTTTCTTATAATCCATTTCTGTTCCTAAAAGGTACATTATTGCTTTAGGGTCAATTAAAACTTTTACTCCTTTATCTTCTACAATCTCCTCATTAGGTTTGATGTCTTTTGCATACTCCATAATATAAGACATTCCAGCACAACCGCCAGATTTTACACCCACCCTTACACCAATAGTTTTATCTTCAGCTTTAGACATAATTTCTTTAATTCTTTCAGCTGCATTTTGACTTAGTTTTATTACTTGTTCGCTCATAAATTCAATTCTAATTTTGCGGCTTCAGACATTTTATCTTTAGTCCAAGGCGGATCCCAGACTAATTTTAAATCAACATCGTCAACACCGTCTAGTTTTAATATATTATCTTTAACCATTTTAGGCAAACTTTCAGCTACCGGACAATTTGGAGAGGTCAAAGTCATTTCTATATTTACTTTTTTGGCATTTTCAATGTCTATTTTATAAATTAGACCCAATTCATATATATTCACCGGTATTTCAGGATCATAAATCTTTTTAATCTCTAATATTACTTTATCTTTTAATTCACTCATTTTTTTTCAGCTGCTGACAAACAAGTATGCCAAGCCATTGTGGCACATTTAACCCTCATTGGAAATTCTTGGACCCCGGATAAAGAAGTAATTGTAGTAATCTGATCTTCAGTAAGGCTATTTAATGTAATTTTTGTTTTATTTTTAATCATGTTTATAAAATCCTCATTAACTTTCTTTAAAAATGATAGATCTTTTCCTTTAACAGTTTCTGTCAAAATAGATGCTGAGGCCAAAGAGATAGCACACCCTTCTCCCTCAAAACTTAAATCTTCAATTTCTTTTTCTTTGTTAAGTTTTAAAAAAATATGAACTTTGTCACCACACAAAGGATTGTGAGCTTTTGCATCATTAGTGTAGCCATCGCACTTTCCTTTATTTCTAGGATTTTTTCCATGATCTAAAATAATTTCTTGATATAGCTCTTTAAGTTCCATTTAATTTTGAAATACTTTCTGACATTTTTGAATTGCTTCAGATAATTTGTCTATATCCTCTTTATCATTATAAACTCCAATTGAAGCTCTAGCTGTTGCAGGTATACCAAGTTTATCATGTAATATTTGACAACAATGATGTCCGGCTCTTATTGCAACTCCATCATCATCCAAAATAGTTGCAATATCATGAGGGTGAATGTCCTTTAAAGTAAAACATAAAACTGACCCTCTTTCTTTTGGATCGCCAATTATATTTACAGAATTGTTTTTTCTTAATTTTTCTAAACCATATTGTAAAATCTCGTTCTCATGAGAGGCGATATTTTTAATACCTAGATCCTCAATAAAATTTAGAGACTCAGCGAATGCAACTACTTCTGCTGTTTGCATTGTTCCGGCCTCGAACTTAGTATGAGCATCTGCAAAAGTTATATCTTCTTTTTGCACTTCATTTATCATGCCGCCACCGCCTTGATATGGTGGCAAATCATCAACCCATTTTTTTTTCATGTACAATATACCAAGACCATTTGGCCCGTACATTTTATGACAGGATATTGCATAAAAATCACATCCAAATTTTTGCATATCAATTTTGGAATGTGGCGCACCTTGTGTCCCATCAATCAATACTGGAATATTTTTTTCTTTTGCAAGATCTACAATTTTTGTAATTGGTAAAACTGCTCCTGTTACATTTGATATATGGGTGATAGCAATCATTTTAGTTTTATTATTAATAAGTTTGTTAATTTCTTCTATCTCGACATCGCCATCTTCATTAACTTGAGCAAATTTTATTACAGCTCCTTTTTCAGTTCTTAAAAAATTCCAAGGAACATAGTTAGAGTGATGTTCTAATTCTGTTATTAATATTTCATCTCCTTTATTAATATATTTTTTGCCATAGGACGAAGCTACTAAATTTATTGCTTCTGTTGCACCTTTAGTAAATATTATTTCTTCTCTATGTTTGGCATTTAAATATTTTTGAACTTTATCTCTTGTAGCCTCAAATCTATTTGTTGCTTTTACTGCCAGAGTATGAACGCTTCTCCCAACATTAGAAAACTCTGTTTCATAAAAGTTTGAGATTTTATCTATAACCATTTTTGGTTTTTGAGACGAGTTAGCGCTATCCAAATAGACCAAAGATTTACCATTAATTTTTTGTTTAAAAATTGGAAACTCTTTTTTTATATTTTTAATATCCATTAATTTGTCTTTCTAATTTTTCTTTTAAAAAATTTTTTATTTTTCCTTCAGATAATTTTTCTAAGATTTCACATAAAAAGCCATTAATTAGCATTTGATAAGCTTCCTTTTCAGGAATGCCTCTAGATTTTAAATAATGTATTGAATTTAAATCTATACTTCCAGAAGTAGAACCATGAGAGCATTTAACGTCATCTGCATAAATTTCTAACTCAGGTTTTGCATCAAATTCTGCTGCATCGTTTAAAATTAAAGCTTTACTTAATTGATAGGCATCTGTTTTTTGTGCAGTATTTTTTACAAAAATTTTTCCTTGATAAACGCCTTTGCTTTCATCGTTTAAAACATTTTTTACCTTCTGGTAGCTATTACAATTTGGGGCGTTATGATTTATTCGAGTCTTAATTTCTTGATGCTCATTATTCATTAAGTTCAAAGCTGAAAAAACACTACTATTTGAATTTTCTTCATTAAGATTTATTTCAATATCAAGCTTATTAAATTTTAAACCTGAGGATAATAAATAGTTTTCAAAAGTCGAATTTTTTTCTAGATCACTCTTTAAATATTTATGAAAATAACCATTACATTTGGAGTTATTAACTAAAATATTTTTTAATGTGGAGTCCTTTTTAATTTTTATATTTTCTAAGGCGTTCACCATAAAGTTTTCTTGTGTAGAATTATTTATATAATTGATCAGATTTAATTCTGAATTTTCATTTAAAATTATTGAATTTTTATAATTTACTATTGTTTCCTTCAATGAGTTTGAAAAATTATTATAAATAACTAATGGTTTTTTCAATTTATAGTTTTTGGAAATCTCTAATGAAAAACCACCTATAGCTAAAGCATTGTTTAAAAAATATAATGAATTTTTACTATCTAAAGGTAATTCATTCTTATGATTAAAGTTGTCTATTAAAATTTTATTTTTTTCTTCATAAGAAAAATCTTTAGATATAAGTTTACCATTTAATAATGAAATGAAATTATGCTCGAATTCATCAATTATTTTAAATTCTGTCTCTTTCGGTAAATAATCATTATTGACAATTTTGTTAAAGTTGTTGCTTAAAATTGTATTTAAATCAGAAAATTTCCAATCTTCATCTTTTTTATTAGGGAAACCAGTTTGATAAAAGATTTCTAAGTTTTTTTTTCTTAAACTTATTTCTTCTGGGGAAAGATCTTTAATCTTATCTATTTTAAAATCGTAATTTTGTTTCATTTAAACTAAATTTGAATAACCTGTTTTTTCTAATTGAACTCCGAGATCTGCATTACCAGTTTTAATAATTTTTCCGTTTGATAGAACATGGACGTAATCCGGTTTTATATAATCTAGTAATCTTTGATAGTGCGTGATTATTAAAAAAGCATTATCTTTATTTTTATAAGAATTCACTCCATCAGCCACAATTCTAAGTGCATCAATATCTAAACCTGAGTCTGTTTCATCCAAAATTGATAACTTTGGTTGAAGAAGTTTCATTTGTAAAATTTCATTTTTTTTCTTTTCACCGCCAGAAAATCCAACATTAAGTTGACGTGATAAAAATTTCTCATCAATACCAAGCTCTGAGGCTTTTTCTTTTATTAATTTTAAAAAAGTTAAAGTATCTAACTCTTTTTCACCTTGGGCTTTTCTAACTGAATTTAAAGAAGTTCTTAAAAAAGTGTTAGTATTTACCCCTGGTATTTCTAAAGGATATTGAAATGCTAAAAAAATTCCTTTTTGTGCTCTCGCTTCAGTTGAAAGCTCACTTAAGCTTTCTCCTTTATATTTGATGTCACCTTTGATTTCATAGCCATTTTTACCTGATAACACATTTGCTAGTGTACTTTTTCCAGAACCATTAGGGCCCATAATTGCATGAACTTCCCCGGGTTTAATATTTAAATTTAAACCTTTCAAAATGAGCTTGTTATCAATAGTGGCTTCTAAATTTTTAATATTTAACATTATCCAACACTGCCTTCCAAACTTATCGCTACAAGCTTTTGTGCTTCGACTGCGAATTCCATGGGTAATTGCTGTAAAACCTCTTTGCAGAAACCATTTACAATTAAACTTACTGCCTCTTCTTGATCCAAACCTCTTTGATTACAATAGTAAAGTTGTTCTTCATTTATTTTAGTCGTAGTTGCTTCATGCTCTATTGTTGAAGTGGCGTTATTATTTTTGATGTATGGAATTGTATGCGCCCCACATTTATTACCCATTAGTAAAGAATCACATTGAGTGTAATTTCTTGAATTAATTGCTTTATTTTTAATTTCAACGAGACCTCTATACATATTGTCCGCATTCCCGGCTGAAATTCCTTTTGAAATGATTTTGCTTTTAGTGTTTTTGCCTAAGTGTATCATTTTCGTACCGGTATCTGCTTTTTGAAAATTATTTGTAATTGCTATTGAATAAAATTCACCAACAGAGTTATCACCTTGTAAAATGCAACTAGGATATTTCCATGTTATTGCTGATCCTGTTTCTACCTGTGTCCATGAAATTTTAGAATTTTTTCCTCTACATGCACCTCTTTTAGTAACAAAATTGTAAATTCCACCAACTCCTTTTTCATCTCCTGGATACCAATTCTGAACAGTTGAATATTTAATTTCCGCATCATCTAATGCTACTAATTCTACATTGGCTGCATGGAGTTGATTTTCATCTCTCATCGGAGCAGTACAACCCTCTAGATAACTTACGTAACTTCCTTTATCAGCAATAATTAAAGTTCTTTCGAATTGTCCAGTTTCAGATGCGTTAATTCTGAAATAAGTAGATAATTCCATCGGACACTTTGTATTTGGTGGAATGTAAACAAAAGATCCATCTGTAAATACAGCTGAATTTAAAGTAGCAAAATAATGATCACTCAACGGTATTACTGAACCAAGATATTTTTTAACTAGATCAGGGTGTTTTTGAATAGCCTCCGATATTGAACAAAATATTATTCCTTTTTTTGTAAGTTCATCTTTAAAAGTAGTGGCAACTGAAACTGAGTCAAAAACTGCATCAACTGCTATTCCGTTCAACCTTTTTTGTTCTACTAAAGGTATTCCTAGTTTTTTATATGTTTCTAATATTTTTGGATCTATCTCGTCTAAACTTTTTGGTTTTTCCGAAGCACTTTTAGGTGCCGAATAATAGTACAAGTTTTGATAATCTATTTTTGGATATTTTGGCTTTTGCCAGTTGGGTTCTTTTAAAACTTTTAATCTATTAAAAGCTTTTAATCTCCATTCTAACATCCATTTAGGTTCTTTTTTTATATTGGAGATAAATCTAATTGTTTCTTCGGAGAGACCTTTTGGAGACCTAATGTTTTCGACATCAGTTGTAAAGCCGTATTTATAATCTTTATCATTTTTTAAATCTTCAGTTTTCATTTATTTAAATTTTGGTTTTTGTTACTAAATCTTGTAATTTTACTTTTTCAAAAAAATTATTAATATGTTGATCTAATTGATCCCATAAATTGTGTGTGATGCATTTTGTAGATTTATTATTACAACCTTTTTTAGACTCCTTTTTACAGTTAAGCATTTTTACTTCTTCATCTACTGCAGAAATTATATTTGAAATTCTAATTTCCTCAGGTGATGTTTCTAATATATAACCACCTTTTGCTCCTCTCACACTTTTTACCAAATTTTTATTTTTTAACTTGATAAATATTTGTTCTAAATAGGCTAATGAAATATTCTGCCTTAGAGATATATCGGTAAGACTTGTTGGGCCTTTATCTTTAAATGAGGCCAAGTCTGCCATTGCCATAACTGCATATCTGCCTTTTGTAGTTAATTTCATAAATTAACACTGTAATACAATATTTTTAATTCAATTCCTACTATTTTAGTATGAATTAAAAAAAATTATTTGCCGCAGAAAAACATGTTATAAAACATTACTTTTTTTTAAAAATAATAATCATTATCAAACATGAAGCCTAAAAGTTTAGAAATTTTTATACCTGGTCCAGCTGGTAGACTTGAGGCTAAGTATTATAAAAATCCAAAGTTCGGGTCTCCGGTAGCGATTGTGCTACATCCACATCCTCAATACGGTGGAACAATGAATAATAGAATTGTTCAATTAATGTATAACATTTTTTTAGAAAATGGTTTTTCAGTTATAAAAGTAAATTTTAGAGGCGTTGGAAAAAGTGATGGAGTTTTTGACAATGGACAAGGTGAATTATCTGATGCAGCTGCAGCATTGGATTGGATTGAAAGACAAAATTTAGATTATAGTCAATGTTGGGTTTCTGGTTTTTCTTTTGGTTCATTAATTTGTATGCAATTAATTATGAGAAGACCTGAAGTTAATAATTTTATTGCTGTATCTCCTCAACCTAATGTATACGACTTTTCTTTTCTTGCGCCATGCCCAACATCAGGACAAGTTATTTATAGTGATAATGATGAGTTAGTAACCAAAGATAGTATCAATGAATTGGATGATAGAATTAAAAGTCAAAAAGGTGTGGAGGTTATTTTTTCAAAAATTAAAAATTCTAATCACTTTTTTAAAAATAAAGAGAAAGAATTATCAATAGAAATTGAAAAATATTTAAAAGAGAAGACAGCCTTAATTTAATTCTTAATAAAATCTCCTCCTAGACTTGATGCGTTGCAACCTGTTGTGTTTGGAAATGAAATTGGTAATTTTTTAAAAGATCTTACAGCTAAATACGCAAATGCCTGTGACTCTATAAAATCTCCATCAATTTCATATTCATCAATAAGTCTTAAATTAATTTTAGAAGATAAATTTTCCTTTATTTTCAAAAGAAGAATTTTATTTTTTCTTCCTCCGCCGCACAATAATATGTCTTGAATTTTCTTTTCTGATTTTTTTAGAGTAGAAGACAATTCTTCGCCAATGATGCTAGCTGTAAAATCTGTAAGTGTCGTAACTCCATCTTCAAGGTTGAGACCTCTTACAAAAGAGATATCAAAATCATTTGTATCAAAAGATAATTTTTTTTTATTTTTTCTATTACTATATAATTCTTGAGCTTGTTCGAAGATTATTTGATTTCTTGTACCGCTTAATGCAAGTAATCCGTCCTTGTCAAATTTTTTTTTGGAATTTTTCCTTACCCAAGTATCTATAAGGCAATTTCCAGGTCCAATATCTTTACTTAATAATTTAAAAAGATTATTTTTATCATATACAATAGTGATGTTTGAAATTCCTCCAATATTAAGAAAACAAACTGGTAATTTAATATTATTTTGAACGCTTACTAAATGGTGAAAAACAGGTGTCAAAGGTGCTCCCTCTCCTCCATTTAAAATATCATTATTTCTAAAGTTAAAAACAATATTTTTTTTTGTTAGCTGGTTTAGAAGTTTAGCGTTTCCTAATTGCTTAGATATTTTTTCTTTAGCACTGTGATAAATAGTTTGGCCGTGAAAACCTATTAAAGCATCATCGCTAATATTCATGTCTTCTATTATTTTAGCGTGAAAAATTGTTATTTTTCTCTCTAAATTATTTATTTCATCTTTGTGTATCTCTAAATGTTCAATTTTATCGATTTTTTCTTTTAAACTGTGAATATCCTCATATATATCTGTGTCATATTCAAAATATTTATCCTTGATAGACTCGTAATTATCTATTCCGTTAGTTTTTATTATAGAGGCATCTACCCCATCACCAGAAGTACCACTCATTAAACCTAAAGAGATCCAATTTTTTTGCATATTTTTATTTATTTATAACAATTTTTGTATAATAGTTGCTTTAGTAAATATCACTATGAAAAATGCATTTTTATACGAGATGAAAGAACGGGGCTATCTAAATCAATGCACAGATTTAGATAAACTGGGTGATATTTGCAGTAAAAAATCAATATCTGGATATATTGGTTTTGATTGTACTGCTAGCAGCTTGCATGTCGGTAGTTTGTTGCAAATAATGATTTTAAGATTAATGCAAAAACACGGTCACCAGCCTATTGTTCTTTTAGGTGGAGGCACAACATTAATTGGAGATCCTTCCGGAAAAGACTCTACCAGAAAAATATTAGATCAAACTCAAATTAAAAAGAATATCAAAAGTATAAAAAAAGTTTTCAATAAAATTTTAAATACATCTAATAAAAAAATTGCTCCAAAATTTGTTGATAACGCTAAATGGTTAAATAAATTAAATTATATTCAATTTTTGAGAGAGATTGGGAGCAATTTTACAATTAATAAAATGCTTACATTTGATAGTGTAAAATTAAGATTAGATAGAGAACAATCTTTAAGTTATATGGAATTTAATTATATGATTTTACAAGCCTACGATTTCTACAAATTATTTAAAGATAAAAATTGTATATTACAAATTGGAGGATCAGATCAGTGGGGAAATATTGTTAACGGTGTGGATTTAATAAGACGGAAATTAAAAAAAGAAGCTTATGGGCTTACATCTCCTTTAATTACTTTAGCCTCTGGGGCAAAAATGGGCAAAACAGAGAGTGGGGCGATTTGGTTAAATAAAGATTTGCTTTCTCCTTACGACTATTGGCAATTTTGGAGGAACACAGATGACCAAGATGTTGAAAAATTTTTAAATTTTTTTACAGAAATAGAACCAACTCAATTAGCAAATATAGTAAAAAAAGAAAACAATATAAACAATTTAAAAATTTTATTAGCTAATGAAGCAACCAAAATACTTCACGGTGAAGAAGCCTCAAAAAAAGCAGCAAAAACTGCTAGAGAAACATTTGAGGGAGGTGGTTTGGGATCTGATTTACCTGAATTGAAGATTAAGTCAAATGAAATTGAAAAAGGTATGAAAATTTTAGATTTAATTGCAAATCATAAAATTCTAAATTCAAAAAGTGAAGCAAGAAGAGCAATTGCAAATAAAGGTTTCAAAATTAATGATATCGTAATTGATAACGAAAAAAAAATTATACAATTAAAAGATTTTAAAAAGAATATATTGAAGCTTTCTTATGGGAAAAAAAAACATTATTTAGTTAAAATTATTTAGAGTTTTTTTTTCTTTCAACTATTTTTTGTATAAATCTTGGCGTTAATGTTTTGATAGGGTTTATAGTCGTTTTAATATTACCTTTTGGTCCTTTCATTTTAAAACTTATACCAAATAAACCTTCACCAACTTCTTTCGGAATTACGATATTTCCAATTATAGGTATTTTTGAAATCAACTTATTTAATGTTTTTGCTGGCACTAATGTTCCTCTTAAGCTAGTTAAGCCTTTTTCATCCTGATAACCCTCAATTAAAACGGACATACTAGGTCCAAGAGCTAATATTTCACTTAATTTTAAAAAATCCCCAGTTCTCTCCATGTCAATTTCTAAGATATCAAAAGATAAACCTTCACCTTCCGCTACATCTGCTAAGCCGCGAAGATCAGCTAGAGATAATAATTTAATTACTCCAGGAGCATTAACTACCTTAAAATTTTCTATTTTAAGTTTTGAATTTGATTTTGTATTATCGATAATAGACGTAAAAAGCAATTTACCTCCAGAAAGTCCTTTAAAAAAACTATATTCAGTTAATAGTGGCCTAGTCAAATCTGAATAGATTTCTAGATATTTTTTATCTGTATTAGTATCTTTTTTCATTGATATATCTAAAAAATTTCCTCCCCCAAAATCTCCTTTAGAAGTTATTTTTACGAACTGGCCTTTTTTAATTTCACCTATCAGTTTAAAATTTTTTAATTCTTCAGACATTGGGACCTTTATATTTTTAAAATCAATTTCAATATTACTATTTATTTTTTTAAAATTATTTTTTTCATTTTGATTGCCTAAGAATTTTGCTAAATTGGTTGCATCAAATTTTGAACCCTTTATTAAAATATTCTTACCATATTTTATAAAAAACTTATTATTTAGTGTTGCTACATCTATTTTTTTAAATGAAAGAAATTTGTTTTTTTTAAATCTCAATCCATCAATTTTAAGTGAGTTATCGCCTTCAATGTAATACAATTTACTAATGTCAATATTATCTTTATTTTTTTTTAATTCTAAAGATAAATTAGCTATCGAGTTATTTAATTTTTCGTAATTTATAAAATCTAATTTTAATTTATTTACATAATCAAAATTTAATTTAAGATTTAATAAATCTTTCGAAAAATTATTTTCTAAATCAATTTTATAAAATTCAGTGTTATTAAATGAATATTTTCCTTTACCATTTATGCTATTTTTTTTTGGAGTAAAAATGGACTTTAACTGAAAATCTGATAAATAAATTTTACTTATTTCATCTATCATCGTATTTTTTATTGGTATGGGTAGATCAAATTTACTTTTTTCTATTTTTCCTAAAAAACTATAATTATAATCTTGAACCTTATAAGTATTATCAAAATTGATATAAAAATTATTTTTAAATGAACCATTCAAGCTTTTTATCCGACCATAAAAGCCTAATTTGTTTAAAAATTTTGATTGTTTGATAAAAAAATTTTCATTTAGATTTAAATTAGTATCAAAATTTGAGCTTACTTTAGCTCCATTTTCAAAATTTAATTTTATATCTCCGTCTGATATCTTAATATTATCGATTTTACCCTCAATTTTTTTTATTAAAATATCATTCTTGTCTGCAATAAAAGTTAAGTTTGTTTCTGATAATTCAAATCCATTAAATAATTCAGCTTTAAAGTTTTTAAATTTTCCTTTAGCAATAAAATTATTTATTTCACTTTTATCATCTAAAAAAATTTCAATTTGAGATATTAGTTTTCCCTCTTTTACCTTATTATTCATCAGATTCTTAAAATTTGAGGGCTTAAGAATCTTTGATAAGTTATTCAATTGATTGGTATCCAATTCTTGCATAATAAGATTAGTTTTTTTAATTTTTGGATTAGATTTTAGTAAGGACAAAAAATCTACAAAAACTTGTACATTTTGAACCGGTATAATTACACCTCTATAATTAATTTTAGGATCTTTAGTTTCTAAGAATAGACTTAATTTTTTTGGATCAAGTTTAAACTTAATCGTATTCAAATCTAAATTAATATTTTTTGATTGATTAACATTATCTGAAATCAATTTATTAAATTTATTTGTTTCTATACCTACGGTAGCTAGTAATATTAACAAAGTTATAAATAAAAAAATTATCGCTAAAATTAAATTGATGATTATTTTTTTCATTTTTTTATTTTAATTCCTTCTTCGATAAATTGATCTATATTTCCATCCAACACACTTGCTGGATTTGTGCTCTCAATTTTATTTCTTAAATCTTTTACCAACTGATAAGGTTGTAATACGTATGATCTTATTTGATGACCCCATCCAATATCTGTCTTTGAGGTCAATTCTTTTTGATTTTCTTCCTCTTTTTTTTGCATCTCATACTCATACAATCTTGCTTTTAACATTTTGAAACACGTTTCTTTATTTTTATGTTGAGATCTTTCGTTTTGACACTGAACAACTATCTTGGTTGGTATGTGTGTTATTCTTACAGCACTATCAGTTGTATTAACGTGTTGCCCACCAGCCCCGCTTGATCTGTAGGTATCAATTCTTAAATCTTTTTCATCTATTTTAATATTAATATCATCCTCAATTGCAGGATAAACCCATATACTTGCGAAACTAGTGTGTCTTCTGGCGCCACTGTCAAAAGGCGAAATTCTGACAAGTCTATGAACACCTGACTCGGATTTCATAAGTCCGTATAAATAATTACCTTCAACCTTAACTGTAGATGACTTAATTCCTGCCTCCTCCCCTTTATGTTCGCTAATTATTTCATATTTAAAGTCTTTTTTATCAAACCACTTTAAATACATTCTTCGAAGCATGTCAGCCCAATCTTGGCTTTCTGTTCCTCCCGCACCAGCATGAATTTCTAGATAAATATCATAATCATCATTTTCACCTGATAAAAAACAATTTGTTTCATTTTTTTTTATTTCTCTAAAAATTTGTTCTATTTTTTTGTTACAATCATTTAAAGTTTCTTCGTCTTTTTCTTTGTAAGCCAATGCATACAAATCTTTTAAATTATTGAAATCTTTTAATGATTGATTATAAGAATTAAAAATATCCTCAAAAAATTTTTTCTGCTTTACTGTTTTTTTTACTAAATTTTGGTCTTTCCAAAAATTTTCTTTAAGTGAAGTTTGCTCTAATTCGATTATCTTTGATTCAACTTTTTCTTTATCAAAGATACCCCCTTATGCTATTTAAGGATTTTTCTGTATTAGCGAGTAGTGTCTCAAAATTTTCCATTAATAAAACTGTCTAAAACGGATTATTTTATCACGGCCATTTGTAGAGAGTAAGTAATTATTCTCCAAATTGTTAATATCTCTTGATTTTAAAGCTTCAATAATTGAATTTTTTTCACCTGGTGCTGACTTGACACCAGTGTCATAGTTTAATGAGGTCAAGTATATGTTTTCAGGTATTTCAAATTCATTAAAGTCTTCTTTGTATAAAGCTTTTTCAACAAAATCCTTAAATATGGGTAACGCTGCTTTAGATCCAGTTTCATATTTACCAAGAGTTTTTGGGTTATCAAATCCGACGTAAACTCCTATTACTAAATTAGAGGAAAAACCTATAAACCATGCATCATAATTATCATTTGTTGTTCCAGTTTTACCGGCTAAAGGTACTTTCAAAGATCTTAACTTTTTTGCTGTGCCCCTTTGTACAGCACCTTCTAAAATAGAGGTCATTTGATATGCAGTTTCTTTACTTATCACTTTTTTATTATTATCTTTTATTTTTGGTAATTCAGTTTCATCATTAACAAACTTATCACATCCCAAGCAAACTCGGCTTTGTTCCTGAAAAATTGTTTTCCCTCTCCTATCTTGTATACGTGAGATAAGTTTTGGCTCAATTTTTTTTCCACCATTAACAAAAGGTGCATACGCAGATGTTAAATTAATTAATGTAGTTTCTGCAGCTCCCAAGGATACAGATAATAATTCTGGTATCTCATCATATATATTAAGTTTCTTAGATAGTTCGAGAATTTCCTCTAAACCTAAAATCTTTGCTATCCTAACGGTCATTAAATTTCTTGAATATTCAATACCTTTTCTAAAAGTTGAGGGTCCATAAAATTTTTTTCCATAGTTTTCCGGCTTCCAATTTTTAAGACCAACGCCTTGACTTTCCACAAAAGGAGCATCGAGTATGATTGAGTTTGGTGCAAAACCATTTTCCAGAGCTGCAGCGTAAACTATTGGTTTGAAAGCAGAGCCAGGTTGTCTTTTTGCTTGAGTTACTCTATTAAATTCACTTGTTTTAAAATTAAATCCACCAACAAGAGCTAATACATCCCCGGTATAAGGATCTAATATCACAATCCCTCCGTTAACTTTTGGATATTGTTTTAATTTCCAATAATTTTTTTCTTTCTTGATAAAAACAATATCTCCAACTTTATGAATTTCATTTAATAATTTTTTTCTTGGATTTACCCATTTAATATTTTTTGGTAATAAAACTCCCTCTATAACTGCTTTATCTTCATTTATAGTTTTAAATTTTATTTCATTATCATTTAAAGAAATGATTTCAGCTATTCGCCAATTCAAAGTTGGATCAAGCTTGTATTTTTTAATTGTTTTTTTCCAATTTTTATTTTCAATTTTATTTGTTATTGGCCCTCTCCAGCCACGTCTGCGATCATAATCTTCAATACCTTGCCTTAAAGATTTCAAAGCTTGAATTTGATAATTTATTTTGAGAGGCGTGCTTATACTTAAACCCTGTGAGTATAGTTTTTCAAAGCCATAAATATTTTTTACAATTCTCCTTACTTCCTCTGTATATGAATTGGCTTCATTGACTATCTCTATTTTTCTTTTTTTTAGACTAATTTTTTTATCTTTAAGTTCACTTAACTGTTTTTTTGATATAAAATTATTATCATTTAAGTTTTCAAGTACTAAATTTCTTCTAAATTTAGCAACTTTGGGAAATTTATAAGGATTATATTTACTGGGAGCTTTTGGTAAAGCTGCTAGTAGAGCAGCTTCTGAATAATCTAGTTCTTTTATTGATTTATTAAAATATTCAAGACTTGCTGCTGCTATTCCATAAGTGCCCTGTCCTAAATATATTTGATTTAAATAAAGTTCAAGAATTCTCTCTTTCGTGTAAGCTCTTTCAATACGAAAAGCTAAAATTGCTTCTTTTATTTTTCTTTTCATTGAAACTTCATTCGTAAGTAAGAAATTTTTTGCTACTTGTTGTGTAATTGTAGATGCTCCTTCCAACCTTTTATTTTGTGTAATATTTTTTATATTTTTTATTATTGCTCGCATAATACCTTTGGCATCGATCCCCGGATGACTAAAAAAATTCTTATCTTCGGCGGATAAAAAAGCATTTACAACTTTTTCTGGAATTGACTCGTAAGGTATAAATAATCTTTTTTCTAAAGCATATTCTGCTATCAATTTACTATTTTCAGAGTAAACTCTGCTAGAAATTGGTGGCTGATAATTAGATAATTTTTTATAATCCGGTAGACCTATTGAAAAATACCATAAGGTTGAAAAAACGAAAAATACACAAACAACAAAAAAAATTATAATAAATTTGAGTGAGAAGTTAAGAAATTTAAACATAATTTTAATTTATATCATCAAATCAGACTATCTTTGGGCATACATCAATTAAATCGTGTATTTATTCACAAAGTGGTATAAAATATCACATATGACAAATTTAAAAATAACAAATTTTAAAAATTTTAAAGGAATTCTAATAGAATGGAAAAAAACTTATATATCGATGCATCGCATCCAAATGAAACTCGTATTGTTCTTAAATCAAATGACTCGATTGAAGAGTATGAATTTGAAGATAAGAATAATTTAAATTTTAAAAATAATATTTACTTAGCAACAATAAGTAGAGTTGAACCTTCACTTCAAGCAGCTTTTGTGAACTTTGGAAGGGAGCGTCATGGTTTTTTGGCATTTAATGACATTCAATCAGATTATTATCAACTGCCATCAGAAGATAAGGAAAAAATTAGAATAGCTGAAGAAAAAATTCGAGAAGATTTAAAAGATAAGACAATTGATCCTAGTCAAGAAAATCTACAAATTGAAGAACAGTCAGAAAATAAAGATGAAAAATCTGACAATAATGAAAATCAAATTGATAAAGAAAATAAAAAACTTGAATATCGTGAAAAAGTTAAGTCTTCCTTCGGTATAAAAAGGTACAAAATTCAAGAAGTAATTAAACCTGGACAAGTAATTTTAATTCAAGTTATTAAAGAAGAAAGAGGTCAAAAAGGTGCTGCACTTACAACTTTTATTTCTTTAGCTGGTAAATATATGGTCTTAATGCCAAATACTCCAAAAGGTGGAGGAATATCTAGAAAAATTTTTAATTCGTCTGATCGACAAAAAATAAGAGATATACTAAATGACATTGAGATTCCTAAAAGCATGGGTGTAATTGTAAGAACTGCTGGAGCCAACAAAACAAAAAATGAAATTGAAAAAGATTTTCAAAATACTTTAAAAACTTGGGAAGAGATTAAAGATAAAGCTTTAGACTCTAATGCTCCGTCATTAGTTTATGAAGAGGGAGATATTATTAAAAGAACATTAAGAGACACATATGATAACGATACAAAAAATGTTTATGTTGAAGGAACTGAGGCTTATCAAAAAGCTAAGAAATTTATGAAAGAATTAATGCCAAAAAATGTAAAAAATATTAAAAAATATAGAGGTAAAATTCCTCTATTTCATGATGCCAATATTGAAAAAGAATTAAATAATATTTACGAACCAACTGTAAAATTAAAATCTGGAGGTTATTTAGTAATAAATCCAACAGAAGCATTAGTTTCTATTGATATAAATTCTGGTCAATCAACAAAACAAATAAATATTGAAAAAACTGCTTTAAATACTAATTTGGAAGCAGCAGAAGAAATAGCCCACCAAATTAAATTAAGAGATTTGTCAGGTTTAATTGTTATAGACTTTATTGATATGATGAATTTTTATAATAGAAGAATAGTTGAAAAAAAAATGAGAGAAAGTATTAGAAAAGACAGAGCGAGAATTCAAATTGGAAGGATAAGTAATTTTGGATTACTCGAAATGACTCGACAGAGATTACGTGAAGCTTCGATCAAATGGGAAACACAATTATCACTCTCTTCATTTTCACAAAAAATTTTAAAAAAAGTCCAGTATCTAGCCTTCACAGACAAGGTAAAAATTATCAATACTTATGTTCCTGAGAAAGTGAAAATTTATATAGAAAAAAGTCTTTTAGAGGAATTAAAATATTTTCAAAAAAAATATTCTTTTGATGTAAAAATATTATCAAATGATGAATTTGTTATTCCTGAATATAAGATTGATTTAATGAATAAATCAAAAAAACTTATTAGTTCAATTGAAAACATTAATACAATTGTAGAGACTAAAAAAATCAGAAAAAAAACTACTCAAATTTATAAAGATAAAAATAAAGCAACAATTAAAAATAAAGAAAAATTAAAAAAAACTAAAACAAAAAAGAAACCAAGAACTCTTTGGATAAGAAGAAAAAAAAAGTTAAATTAAACCTTTAATTGGAGAGCTTGGTTTGGCAAAATAATTTTTTTTCATTCTTCCAGCTAAGTACGAATTTCTACCTGAAATGACTGCATCCTTAAAAGCTTTTGCCATTAAAATTGGTTTTTTTGCATTCGCTATTGCGCTGTTGATTAAAACTCCATCACAACCTAATTCCATTGCGATTGTAGCATCTGAGGCAGTACCTATTCCAGCATCTACTATCACTGGTACTTTTGATTGATTTTTAATTATTGAAATATTGACTTTATTTTGTATCCCTAGCCCTGAGCCTATTGGAGAAGCTAAAGGCATAATCGCAGAGGCTCCGCAATCCTCGAGTTTTTTTGCTAAAATAGGATCATCCGTACAATATACCAAAACTTTAAAACCTTCTTTAACAAGTATTTGAGTTGACTTGATTGTTTCTATCATATCTGGGTAAAGAGTTTTTTTATCTCCTAAAACTTCTAGTTTTACTAATTTCCATCCACCCATTTCCCTAGCGAGCCTTAAAGTTCTTAATGCCTCTTCAGAGTTAAAACAGCCTGCTGTATTGGGTAAAAAAATAATTTTTTTAGGATTAAGGTAATCAGTTAAAATAGGTTTTTTTTTGTCTAAAATATTTACTCTTCTAACAGCAACAGTTACCATATCAGCACCCGAAGCTTCAACCGCCTTAGCGGTTTCAGAAAAATTTTTGTATTTTCCTGTACCTACTATCAATCTAGACTTGAATGATTTACCAGCAACTTTAAAAGTATCTTTTTTCAATTTAACCGCCACCTATAAAATGTACAATTTCTATCTTATCGTTATTTTTTAAATATTTCTTATTGTAATTTATTTTTTGAACTATCATTCCGTTATATTCTATTGCAACTTTTTTATCTGCTAGCTTGTATTTCTTTAAAAGATCTAATAGTGAAAAATTAGATTTAATTACCACTTTTTTTCCATTTAATTGTATTTTTGCCATAATTAAGTTATTCAGTAACAAGAAATTTATGAATAAAATTATAATTCTTAATGGACCAAACCTCAACCTTTTAGGTGAACGAGAAAAAAATCAATATGGAAACTTTACTCTTAAAGATATTGAAATTAAGTGTAACGAGTACGCAAATAAAAATGATATAAAAATATCTATATTTCAGTCAAATATAGAAGGAGAGCTGGTAAATCAAATTCAAAATTCCAGAAATAGTCAAGATGGATTGATTATTAATGCTGGAGGATACACTCACACTTCAGTGGCAATTCATGATGCTTTAAAAATATTAAAAATTCCAATTATTGAATTGCATATAAGTAATATTTATAATAGAGAGGATTTCAGGCATAAATCATTAATAAGTAAAGTGGCTAAAGGAGTTATTTGTGGTTTTGGTGCTGATGGGTATATAATGTCAATAAAAGCAATGAACAATTTCTTAAAATAATGAAAATTGATAAAAAATTAATAAAAGAGCTTGTAGATAATCTAAAGGAATTTGAATTAACAGAACTTGAATACCAAGATGGACAAACAAAAATAAAAGTTTCAAAAGCTTCAAAAGGAATTGAACAAATAAAGACAAGTGCAGTAGTTTCACAAAATAAAGCAGTTTTGAAATCCTCTGATGAAGGTGAAGGTACAAGAATAAAATCCCCAATTATAGGAACTGCTTACTTAGCGGCAGAGCCAGGTGCGAAGAAATTTGTTGAAGTTGGTGATAAAATAAAAAAAGGACAAACGGTTATGATTGTTGAGGCAATGAAAACTATGAACCATGTACCTTCTACGTCAGATGGTGAAGTAAAAAAAATTTTAATAGAAGACGGACAGCCTGTAGAGTTTGGTCAAACCCTGATTATTCTTAAATAAAAAATAATGTTCAAGAAAGTTTTAATAGCTAATAGAGGTGAAATAGCTGTTAGAGTTATTAGAGCTTGCAAAGAATGGGGGATCAAAACAGTTGCTGTTCATTCGGATGTCGATGCTGAGTCAATGCATGTCAGACTCGCTGATGAAAGTGTTTGCATTGGATCTCACCAACCTCAAAATAGTTATTTGAATATCTCATCAATAATGTCAGCAGTCGATTTAACTGGTGCAGAAGCTATTCATCCTGGTTATGGATTTTTATCTGAAAATGCAAAATTTTCAGAAATAGTAAATAAGCATGGAATTAAATTTATTGGTCCTAGCGCAGATATAATCTCAAAAATGGGAGACAAAATTGAAGCTAAACGAATTGCAAAAAAAAATGGTCTTCCAATAATTGAAGGTTCAGAAGGGGGTGTAAAATCTTTATCAGAAGCTAAAGCAATATGTAAGGAAATTGGTTATCCTGTTTTAATTAAAGCCGCTGGTGGTGGTGGTGGGAAAGGCATGAAGATTGTTGATGAGGAAAATAAACTTGAAAATTTATTTTTAACAGCAAAGTCGGAAGCTAAAAAATTTTTTAATAATGATGAATTATATATAGAAAAATATTTTAAAAATCCAAGACATATTGAAGTTCAAATTATGTCAGGAAAAAATAAAACAATCCATCTAGGGGAAAGAGATTGCTCAGTTCAAAGAAGACATCAAAAGTTGATTGAGGAAACTCCAAGTCCGGTTTTAACTGAGGAACAAAGGAAAGACCTCCTAGAAAAAACTGTAAAGATGGTAGAAAAAATTAATTATGAAGGAGCTGGCACGGTAGAGTTTATTTATGAAGATGGAAAATTCTATTTTCTAGAGATGAACACAAGAGTTCAAGTTGAACATCCCGTAACTGAAGTACAAACAGGTATAGATATTGTTAAAGAACAACTTTGGATCGCTTTTACTGGAGATACAGCTCTGAAACAAAGTGATATTAATCCAAGAGGACATACTATTGAATGTAGAATAAACGCTGAAAACCCAGCATTAGATTTTCAACCCAGTCCAGGAACAATTACTGTGTGTCATCAACCGTCAGGATTTAGAACAAGAGTTGATGGTTCAATATTTCAAGGATGTAAAATTACACCCTATTATGACAGTTTAATTGCTAAAGTAATTTGTAAAGGCAGAAACAGAACTGAAGCTATACAACGTACTTTAAGATCGTTAGATGAATTTGTTTTAGAGGGTATAACAACTACAATTGATTTACATAAAAAAATATTAAATCATAAGAAGTTTATTAGTTCAGATTTTGATACAAATTGGCTAGGTAAAGAAAAGTTTTTTTAAACATTTCTACAATTTAATAATTGCAGGTCATAAATTGCATGATCGAACGGCGTTAAAGTTGGATTTGAAGCAAAAGTCCAACCATTGAAAATAAAAACCTTCTCATCTTCGTTTTTTGTTAAATCTTTAACTTGCATGTAAGCAACGCTATCAACTTTATTGTTTATTTTTACCTTTCCGCACTTCAGTATTTTTATTTCTAATGGACCGAATTTTTTACTTTCATTTAAATTAACAACTAATTCAGAGGATTTTGCTGTAATTTTATCTAAACCAATTAAAATTGCTTGTGATGATTTCAAGCTTTTTGTATCTTTTTTTTCTTTAAGATTATTATTATTAAGAACTTTATCGTTTTCTTCATTTATTTCTTCAAAACTTGGTTTGATCTTTTCAACATTAATTAGTGGGGTGGTTGTGATTTTTTCTTCTGCGAAAAGAACGCTAAAATGAACAATTAAAAAAATTATAAATGAATTTAATTTATTTCCAAGTTTCATATTTTTTTTTAATGTAATTTTTTCTAATTTTGACTGGTTTAAAACTATTTTTTGTGCCAGTTTGATTTTCTAAATGATTTTTTTGCCATGAATACTTAATTTCTTTTTTGTCAGGAATTTTGTCAACTGTATGATGAATCCAAAGATACCAATCAGAAGTAATTTTTGTTGCATCAATATTGTTAAAATAAACTACCCATCTTTCATCTTTTTTGCTCTTATAATATTTATTTCCTAATTCATCAGAACCAACATATTTTCCAAAAAATAGAGTTTTTAGAAATGTCCCTAATGTTTGTCTATTCCACCAAGTAAAAAATATTTTAAAACTCATATTAGAAATTTTAAATCCACACAATTCTTAATTGTATTATTAAGTAATAGACACCTTATACAATTAATATATATCTAAATAAAGAGATTCCATAAATATTATGAAAAAATATGTTGTTGAAACCTTCTATACCTGCACTTTTAAAACAGTTCATACATTAAACAATTTAGACGATACAGAATTATCAAAAATTGATCAGCGAACTGACGGAGACGTGGAAGTTATTGATGTAAAACTTAACAATAGGAAAACCAAAAAAATTGGTGGAAAAAAAGATGAAAATTCAGGTAGTTCAGAGTTACAAAAAATTTTACCTAAGAGCATTGACAATAAAATTAAAAATTCTGAAGGAAATTTAAAAGATGGTTCTATAAATCTTAAAGTTAAAAATAACGCAAGATTTAAAATGCCAGATCGAAGAAAAGGATACATTCAAAAAGCACAAATTGGAGATCACAAGGTATACCTTCATACTGGAGAATATGATGATGGTAAAATAGGTGAAATATTCATTGATACTAATAAAGAAGGTGAGCTTGTGAAAGCAATGATGAATAATTTTGCAATAGCAATCTCATTAGGATTGCAATATGGAGTTCCACTTGAAGAATATGTAGATGCATTTATTGATACAAAATTTGAACCCTCTGGTAATGTAATTGGGAATGATAGAATATTAAGCGCCTCTTCTATTCTGGATTATGTTTTCAGGGAACTTGCAATATCCTACCTGGGTAAGGAAGAATTGGCTCATACACCATCAATTGCTAACACCAAAAACCTTGGAACAGACGACGGAGATGATAAATTTCTTAAGATTGTAAAAAACATCACGTCAAAAGGGTTTGTCAGAAGTAATTATGAGGAAAAACTAGTTGATCTTTCTGATGTAAGAATTAATCTTAAGACGAAAAATTAATTTTTTTTAATATCCTTTTTAATACTTAATTCTTTTAATTGACTTTCATTTATTTCGGATGGTGCTTTCATCATTAAATCTTGTGCATTTTGATTCATTGGAAAAAGTGTAACTTCTCTAATATTTTCTTTTCCAGCAAGCAACATTACAATTCTATCAATGCCAGGAGCTATGCCCCCGTGAGGCGGGGCTCCGTAATTAAATGCATTAATCATTCCGCTAAATTTATCATTCACATCTCTATTGCTGTATCCAGCCACAGAAAATAATTTATACATCAATTCCGGAATATGATTTCTTATAGCTCCAGAGGATAACTCTATTCCATTACAAACAATATCATATTGATAAGCTTTAATATCTAAAGGTTTATTAAAATTTAACTCTTCAATTTTTCCCTGAGGCATAGAAAACGGATTATGACTAAATACAATCTTTTTAGAATTTTCATCAAGTTCATACATTGGATAATCAATAATCCAACAAAAAGCGAATTGATCTTTATTAATAATATCTAAATCATTTGCAATTTTATCTCTTGCTAAAGATAGAATTTTTTCGATTTCCCTCTCTTTTCCACATGCTAAAAATATACTATCACCTATTTCTGCTTCACATTTTTTCATAATTTCTTTAAGTGACTCTTCACCAAAAAATTTTCCAACTGGTCCTTTGCCTTTAATCTCTTTGTCCTGTTCTAAAGTAAAATATGCCAAACCAGACGCGCCTTGTTCTTTTGCCCACTTATCTATGTTATCGAAAAAACTTCTTGGTTTATCTTTTGTTTTTTTAGTTATTATCGCTCTTACAATTGAGCCGTTTTTTATGAGTTTTTTGAATAAATCAAATTTTACATCATCTCGACTAAATAAATATGTAAGATCTTGAATAATTAGTGGATTTCTTAAATCTGGTTTATCAGTTCCAAATTTTTTCATCGCATCTTTGTAAGGAATTCTGGGGAACTTTTCGTTTTGTATTTTTTTAGCAGAAAATTTTTTAAATAAACTTACCATCAACTTTTCTACCACATTAAAAACATCCTCTTGTTCTACGAATGACATCTCTAAATCTAATTGATAAAATTCACCAGGACTTCTATCAGCTCTAGCATCTTCATCTCTAAAACAAGGTGCTATTTGAAAATATTTATCAAAACCTGAAACCATAATTAATTGTTTAAATTGTTGTGGGGCTTGAGGTAGTGCATAAAATTTACCTGGATTTAATCTGCTTGGAACAAGAAAATCTCTAGCACCCTCGGGGCTTGAAGAGGTAAGGATAGGAGTTTGGTATTCTAAAAAACCCAGTTCTAGCATTTCTGATCTTATAAATGAAATTACTTTTGATCTTAAAATTATATTTTTATGCATTTCTTCTCTTCTTAAATCCAAAAATCTATATTTTAACCTTATTTCCTCTGGGTAATCCTGTTCACCAAAAACTGGCATTGGTAATTCTTTTGCATTAGATAAAACTTCAACTGACTCAATTGAAATTTCAATTTTTCCAGTTTTTAAATCTTGATTTTCAGTACCACTAGATCTTTTTAATACCTTTCCACAAATTTTTAAAACGGACTCTGGTTTTGTTTTTTCTAATAATGGAAAAAAATCATTTTTATTTTCAATCACACATTGCGTCATTCCATAGTGATCTCTTAAATCTATAAATAATAAATTTCCATGGTCTCTTTTTCTGTGAAGCCATCCTGATATATGAACTTTTTTATCAATATCTTTCTCACTTAATTCTGAACAATTATGAGTTCTGTATTTATTCATTGATCTAATACTTTTTTTATTAAATTAATATTAATTGATTTTCCAGTGGATAAAGACAATTCATCTACATCTTTAAGAAATTTAAACATTTTCTTATATGATCTTTCCACATTGTTGATGATATATTCTGAAATTTTAGGATTAATACTAATTTGATTATCTGACAATGTTTTTGATATAATTACTTTCAATAAATCATCAGTTGGTAATTCTATACCTATATAGATAAAACTATTTATTCGTGATTGAAGATCTTTAGTATCAAATTTTAAATTTTTGATTGAGGAAACAGAATTAATCAAAATATAATTTTCCAATTGTTTTGATTGGTTTAATAAAGAGTATAATAGTTTTTCATCTATATTATTTTCATAACTATCTATAATAAGACAATCAAGATTATTTAGCTCCTGAATTAATTTATTATTAATGTTTTTGGCATCAATTAATTTAGTCTTACTTATTTTTCTTTCTAATATATTTGCTAAATGAGTTTTTCCTGATCCTGAATCACCAAAAATATTTAACCATTTACCAGGCCAAGTTGGCCACCCCTCAATCAATTTGTAAGCAGAAAAATTATTACTGGAAACAAAAAAATCCTGATCATAATATTTTTTTGCAAATGGAAATTTGAAAATGAGTTGATCCATCAGTTATAATGTTTTTATAATCCATTGATCATTTGTTAATTCTAAATTAATTCTCTCTTTTTGAAGC
>JAOHFJ010000029.1 GCA_028097945.1 Candidatus Pelagibacter sp. | reverse complement strand
AAAAGCAATCTAGACTTATTTAAAAAATACGGTGTTATTATAACTGCTAGGATCAAGTAAATTAGTAAAACTAAAATTGAAATGAAAAATAATAAATTAACTATCTGAATTTTTTTAACTCCTGATGTCCATAAAATTATAAACTCACTGTCTTGTAGATGTTTTGTGATAAAAATAGTCATTGTTAACAAAAACGCTAATGGAAAGAATTTTGGAGTGATACCAAATAAATTTAAAAAGGAGTACTTAAAATAATTTGAAACAGAATATCCATTTTCTACTATTAAGTCTAAAAAACTTACAGCTCTTACAGTTAGAGCTATTAATGACAGTCCAAATAAAATGATAAAAAATGTCTTAAATATTTCTAAAAAAAAGTTGTGATAAATTTTGTTTTGAAGCATTTCTATATTTTGTATATAAGTAATTCATCCGAGAAATAAATTCAACTTAAGAGTGAACAATGATAAATTTATCGTTGAAATCTATGATAATTGAACATATATACCAAACAACTTTATTAAATTATATCAAATGTCTATAAAAATTAATTATTCTAAAAAATCTCACGATAAACTCAAAGTAAACACTGTTTTGTTTGTTGATGATAAATTCAACATAAAAAATTTAAAATCCTACATATCAACGAATGAGACTACTTATATTAATGACTTATTAAAAAATAGTGATTTAAAAAAGAAGATATTTGTTTTTGAACTAAACTCTAAAAGAAACATAGTTTTAATTTCGATCAAGAAAGATTTAAAAAGCGCTGATATTGAGTCCCTGGGAGCTGAGTTTCATGGTCGAGTAAATCATGGAAAAAATGCGGAATATTTTTTAATGTCTGATAGTATTAACAGCAAAAATGAAAACTTTGTAAGTCATTTTCTTCATGGCTTAAAATTAAAATCATACGGATTTAACAAATACAAATCAAAAAATGAGACAAGAGTAATTTCAATTAATATTACAGGAAATAAAAATACACCTAGTACAAAAAATCAATTGAAATTTAAAGCTTTAGAAGAGGGAACATTTTATGCTAGAGATTTAGTTTCTGAGCCAGGAAATATCTTACATCCCGATGAATACGCTAAAAGGTTAAATTCTCTAAGAAGAGACGGTTTAAAAGTAAACATATATGATAAAAATAAATTAAAAAAATTAGGCATGAACGCATTACTTGGTGTGGGAATGGGAAGTATAAGAGGCTCATATCTTGTCACAATGGAATGGAATGGTATTAAAGATAAATCTAAACCTTTAGCATTTGTTGGAAAAGGAGTCACTTTTGATACAGGTGGTTATTCATTGAAACCTGCAAGATTTATGGAGGACATGACGTACGATATGGCAGGATCAGCAGCTGTTGTTGGCCTAATGAAAAGTTTAGCTCTAAGAAAAGCAAAAGTTAATGCTGTAGGTGTTGTTGGTCTTGTAGAAAACATGGTAAGCGGTGTAGCACAAAGACCAGGTGATATTGTAAAATCTTATAGCGGTAAAACTATAGAAGTTTTAAATACAGATGCAGAGGGAAGGTTAGTTTTAGCTGATGCATTGAGTTTTACTGAAAAAAAATTCAAACCAAAATTTATAATTGATTTAGCCACTCTTACAGGCGCTATCATTGTTTGTCTTGGCTCTGAATACGCCGGTCTTTTTTCAAACGATGATAAATTATCAAAGCAAATTTTAAGTGCAGGTGAAAAAGTGGAAGAAAAACTATGGAGAATGCCCCTGCATAAAAATTATGATAAACTTATGAATTCAAAAAACGCCGATATGCAAAATATAAATTACGTAGGCGGCGCAGGATCTACAACAGCAGCTCAATTTTTACAAAGATTTATTTTAAATAAAACCCCATGGGCTCATTTAGATATTGCTGGAATGGCATTTTCAAAATATGGAGGTGCTTTAAATTCTGGAGGTGCAACAGGATTTGGTGTTAGGTTATTAAATCAACTAGTCGAGGATAATTATGAGTAACATTGAGCAAACTTTATCAATCATCAAACCAGACGCAGTAGAAAGAAACTTAACTGAAGAAATTAAAAAAATTTTTATTAAAAATAACTTAAATATCAAAGAGAGTAAAAAAATCCATATTACAAAAGATGAGGCCTCAGAATTTTATAAGGTTCATCAGTCTAAACCTTTTTATAATGACCTATGTGCATATTTATCTTCAGGGCCTATAGTAGTAATGATACTAGAGGGTCAAAACGCTGTGTCGGCAAACAGAAAATTAATGGGTGCTACTAATCCAAAAGAAGCAGAGGAGAATACTATTAGAAAATTGTATGGTATCTCAATTGATAAGAATTCAGTTCACGGCTCTGACTCAATCGATAACGCTAGAAAAGAAATAGAATTTTTTTTTAAAAATTAATTATTTCTAAAAATTTTAATTATAGCTTCTGGAAATGCTTGGTATTCAAGCGTTTGAGTTTTCTTTTTTAAAAGAAGTTCGTTGTCTTTTGAGTCTATAAAAAATGATTTTTGAGTAATCGTGCTACCACTATCTAATTTTTCGTTCACATAATGAACTGTGCAGCCTGCTTTTCTTTCTTTATTTTTTAACATCCTTGAAAAGGTATTTAAACCTTTAAACTTTGGCAGTAGAGAAGGATGTATATTAATAATTTTTTTATTATATTTTTTTATGAAACTACTTGAAATAATTTTCATGTATCCAGCTAAACAAATAAAATCGATATCATATTTTTTTAAATTAAATAAAATCTTATTTTCGTAATTTCGAAGATTTGTATTAATAATAATATATGGAATTTGAAATTTTTTAGCATAATTAATACCATTTGCATTTTTATTATTACATATAACTAAACTTATCTTGATTGGAAAATTTTTATCTCTCGAATGAAATATAAGATTTTTAAGGTTTGATCCTTGTCCTGATATAAAAACACAGGTTTTTCTTTTTACCATATTAAAGACTTTGATAACTTGATTTTTTTTTTATCACTTGTAATAAAACCAATTTCATAAGGCATGAATTTTTTGGTAAATGTTCTTTTAATCTTTGAGACATTTTTTTTTTGAACAATTAAACAAAATCCTACACCGCAATTGAAAGTTCGCATCATTTCCTTGTCAGAAATATTTTTACTTTTTAACCATTTAAATATCTTTGTTGTTTTAATTTTTGATAAATCAACATTCAAAGAGAGTTTACTAGGTATTGATCTCAATAAATTTTCCACTAAACCTCCGCCAGTGATATGAGCGGCTGAATTTATTAGATTTTTTTCTGCTAGTTTTAAAATTTCTTTAGCATAAATTTTTGTTGGCCTTAAAATTTCTTTTTTTAAATCTCTTGGCAATTTATTTTTTTTTAAAATAGATCTAACAAGAGAATAACCATTAGAATGAATCCCACTTGAAGGTATTGCTAAAATTACATTGTTTTTTTTTACATTTTTTTTATCCAATATTTTCCTTTTCGAAATTATTCCAACGCTAAAGCCAGCTAAATCAAATTTATCTTTAGAATAAGTTCCTGGCATTTCTGCTGTTTCACCTCCAATTAATTTACAATTTGAAATTTTACACCCATCGAAAATACCTTTTAAAATTTTTTTAGTTTTTATTAAGTTTAATTTGCCAACAGCGATATAATCTAAAAAAAATAATGGTCTTGCTCCTTGAACAATTAAATCATTAACACACATAGCAACTAAATCGACGCCGATAGTATCAAATTTTTTAAATTTATTTGCTAATTCAAGTTTAGTACCAACCCCATCTGTGCAGGAAACAATTACAGGGTCTTTTATTTTAAGATTACTTATATCAAATAATGAGCCAAATCCTCCAATCACATCTTTTCTAGACGAGTTCTTCGTTTTTTTGACACCTTTTTTTGATAGTGTAGAGATATGTTTTACTAACTTATTTGCTAACGAAATGTTAACACCACTTTTTTTATAACTATTTTCATTTTTTTTCATTTATATATTGATAATTAATTTTATATGAAATTTTACAAACAAATAGCTTTCATTTTAATAGTTTTTTTTAAAACTGAAACTCTTTTATCTGAGAATAATTTATTTAATGTTAATAATATTTTGTTAGAAAAAAAAGAAAAAATTACAAA
>JAOHFJ010000028.1 GCA_028097945.1 Candidatus Pelagibacter sp. | reverse complement strand
CTTTATAGTGCAACATTCCGGATAACTTTGAGTCTATTAATTCTGCAAATATCGCCTTGTCTGTAATATTACTAATCTTAATTTTAACTTCTTTTCCAATTTGATTTTTAATTTTATCCCACGGGTTATCCTGTGTTGCTTTATACGATAAAGAAATTCTTTTAGTTTCTTTGTCTATATTTACAATTTTAAATTTAATTTTTTGAGAAACAGAAAGAACTTTGCTTGCTTTAATGTTTCTATTTGTCCAATCTAATTCTGAGCTATGAATTAATCCTTCAACGCCATCCTCAATTTTAACAAAACAACCATAATCCATAATCTTAGTTACTGAGCCCTCATAAATCTCACCAACTTTGTATTTTCTCTCAATGTTTTCAAATGGGTCTTCCGTTAAAGCTTTAACCGAAGCAGAAACCCTATTAGTTTTTTTATCAATTTTTGTAATTTTTACTTTTAATTTTTGTCCAATAGTTACTAGGTCAGCTGGTTTTTTAACCCTACCATGACTTAGGTCGCTAACGTGCAACAATGCGTCTATGCCGTTAATTTCTAAAAATATTCCCCAGTCTGTTGTTGCTTTTACAACTGCATCATCAACGATGTCGCCTTCTTTAATATTTTTTAAAGCTTCAGTAACTTCAGCATTTTTGCTTTTTTCGAGCACTGCTCGCCTTGATACACAAACGTTGCCTCTGTTTTTATCAATCCTAGTAGCTATAACTTTAATGGGTGTATTCATTAAATGATCAATTTTTTTTAACGGTCTAACATCTATTTGTGAGGACGGCATGAAACATGGTAAACCTTCAACGGTTGTAATAAATCCACCTTTAACTTTTCCTGTAATGTAACCAGTCATTTCTTCTTGAGTTTCAAAAACATTTTCCATTTTTTTCCATGCCTTCATTTTACGGGCTTTGTCTCTTGAAATTACTATTTCTCCTTTAAAACTTTCAATCCTTTCCAGATAAACTTCTATTTGAGATCCGATTTTTAAATTTTCTAGCTCTTTTTCATTTTTAAATTCTTCTATAGGTATCATTCCTTCCATCTTAGCTTTACAATCAACTACTATGAAGTTTTTAGTAATTTCTGATACTGTGGCTTTGATAATTTCGTTTTCTTTAAGCCTTCTGTCTTTAAAATCTTGATCTAATAGGCTTTGAAATTCCTTGTGGAGTGAATTTGTATTTTTTATTTCTTCAGTTGCCATTATTTTTTAATAAAAACTCTTCAACATATTTAGTCATTTTCTTTAGCATTGCTTGTTTATTCAATTTTCCGGTGTCGATTGATACCGAATTTCGATGTTTAAGTAAAGGGGAGTGTTTCCTTTTGATGTCCGATAAATTTCTTATTCTAAGCGCTTTTTTAACATTATTTAGTTTTATAGATGGATCTAATTTTTTAAGCTCTTTATATCTTCGTCTTGCAGCTATCGACAAATTACAAGTAAAATAAAATTTTACATCTGAATTTGGAAGAATTTTGGTTGATATATCACGTCCTTCAATGCAACAATTTTTATTTTTTTTGGAAAAATCAAGCTGAAATTTTTTTAAAATATTTCTCACTTTGTTGTTTCTAGCGATTACAGAACTATGTTCTGAAATTTTTTGAGTGTGCAAGCTAATCTTTTTTAACTCTTTGTAGTTCAATTTAAGAAATTTTTTTCTTAAAAAACCAATCATGTTTTTAGGTTTATATTTTAGAATTAAAAAACTTGCATATCTATAAAGCAATCCAGAAGAAAGAAATTTCAATTTGTATTTTTTTGCAATCATTTTTGCTCCTGTGGATTTTCCAGTTGCTGCTCCACCATCGCAAGAAATTTGGACTGATTTATTTTTGAATTTCAAATTTAGCTCCTAGAGATTTAATTATTCTTAAAAAAGATGGAGATGAGGTAAAAACAGTTTCAAAGTTTTTAATGTTTGTTTTAGCTCCAGTCAATAAGGCTAGAATGAATGAAGACATGCATAGTCTATGATCACCTAAATTTGGAACATTTACTTTTTTATCACTTGCATCAATAATACCTTGCCCATATATTTTTACTTCATTTTTAGAAACCACAGATTTTATATTAATCTGATCTAAAATCTTTTTCATTTCAATTATTCTGTTGCTTTCTTTGTTGGCCAAGTCACCAACACCTTTAAAAATAGAAATGCCATTAATCAAGGAAGCTATCACGAATAAAATTGGATATTCGTCAGTAGAATTCACGTAGTATTTTTTAGACGCTTTTATAGGTTTTAAATTACAATATTTAATTGATACATCTCCTCTTAATTCGTTATGATTTTTTTTTAAATTTTTAAATTTAATATTAGCACCACTTTTTTTTAGAAGACGATAAAAACCTGTTCGTGTTGGATTCAAACCAACATTTTTAATTGTAAGTGATGAATTTTCTTTTAGTAATGTCAGTGCTGTAAAAAAAGCTGCTGATGATGGATCGTTAGGAACATTAATCTTAATTGGATTTAAATTTTTCTTTCCAAAGATAGTGATAAATTTTTTTTTCCCTTTTTTGATATTAATCGCAAATTTATTTTTGACCAACATGTTTTCTGTATGATCTCTACTTTTTTCAACTTCAATTATCTTTGTATTACCATAAGAATTTAATCCAGCTAACATAACCGCACTTTTTAACTGAGCAGAAACACCTGCATCATATTTGATACCAATCGGTATTCTTGAAGAAACTAATTTAACCGGAAAGTTTTTTTTTCTTTTAGGAAAAAATTCAGCACCAAATCGTCTCATTAATTTTATCAAACTTGACATATTTCTTTTGTTTAGCGAGCGATCTCCTTTTAAATTAACCGTTAAGTTGGGTGTAGTTGATAGAATTCCGATTAGCAATCTGGCTAATGTACCTGAGTTACCAAAATTTAATTGACTATTTTTCTTAATAAACAAAGAACCCAGTCCGTTTCCATAAATTAAGTATTTTTTTGATTTGATTTTTTTTATTTTAACTCCTAGTTTCTTGAGACAATTAATTGTCGACATTACGTCTTCGGACTCCAAAACATTGTTAGCAATTGACAAATTTTGACTAATAGCAGCAATTAAAAAACTCCTAATTGAAATAGATTTATCTGCGTCTACATGAATAGTTTTTTTAAAAGGTAAAATCTTTTTTTTTATCTTTAAATTGAATTTATTTAAGGCCATTAACTTTAGGAAAATTGTTTTCCAAAATAGTGCTCAATTGCTTTAGAAGACTTTAGTATTTCTCTCGATGTACCCTCTGCAATAACAGTATTTTCACCTAAAACATAATTTCTGTCAGTAATATCAAACAAGTTCTTTACATTGTGATCCGTAACTAGGATTGCAGTACCACTAGATTGAATTTTTAAAATATATCTCTGTATATCTTGTATTACTAGAGGGTCTAATGCTGCTAATGGTTCGTCTAAAAGAACGATTTTAGGTTTGTTAATCATTACACGCGCCATCATAAGTCTACGAATTTCTCCACCAGATAAAACAGAAGCATTTAATGATCTAAGATGTTGTAAATTAAATTCATCTAAAAGTTTTTCAGTTATAGCTACTTGCTTTTCACTACCTTTAATCGAAATTTGTGCAAGACCAAGTAAATTATGAAAGACAGACATATTAAAAACACTTCTTTGTTGCGGTAGGTAACCCAACCCTTCTTTTGATCTTAGGTGAATAGGAATTTCTTCGATTGACTTTCCATTAATAAAAATTTTACCATTGTCAATATTCTGCTCCCCAATGCACATTGAAAATAAAGTAGTTTTACCAGATCCATTAGGACCCAGAACACCTACGCATTCACCAGGAAAAACTTTCATAGATAATTTTTTTAAGATGGGTCTACCGTCAAAAGATTTACTGATATCTTTTAATTCAAAAATTGGCTTGTCCTTTTTAAATTTTAAAATTCTAAATCCTTTTTTCATTTTAAATCAATGTTAGCATTAACTTTTTTATTTTCAAAAGCAGAAATATTTAAAGTTTGTTTTTTAACATCAAAAAGAAGTTTATCAGCTACCAATATCCCTTTTTGGTCTTTAAATCTTATTTCATCAGATACAATTAATAAACCTTTTGAATTTGAAAATTCAGCCTTTTCTGCCAGAAGAGAGCTATTTTCGTAAAAAGCTTTAATGTTTTTTTCAAAAATCATATTTAACGATTTATTGTTATACACACCTTTATCAGCTAAAATTTTTAAATCTGTCCCGTCCTTAAAATAAAAAATTGCATCAATTTCTTTCATGTAAATTATCTCAGGCTTAATTTTATCATTTTTTGCCTCCTCAGCATTTAAAATATACCTATTTCCAGACAGATCGAGCCCGCTAAAAGATATATTATAGAAAGTGTCTCCACCATCTGCTTCTTTT
>JAOHFJ010000027.1 GCA_028097945.1 Candidatus Pelagibacter sp. | reverse complement strand
TTTACTAAAAAACATTACAGGTACTGGCTCGAAGGTCATTAGACCAAAGGGTAAATTATTTTTTTTTGCCTGTTGTTTTGCTTCATTAATAACTTTTTGATGTCCAAGATGTAATCCATCGAAGTTACCAATTGCAATCACGCTGCTAAAATGTTTCTTATTTAAATTTGCATTTTTATAAATTTGCATTACCATTTAAGCTCTCTTTGAAAAAAATTTGCTTTAACTTTATATTTATTTAAAAGATTATCTAGTTCTGAAACATTTTGAAATTCATCCCTGTGTACGCCGTCAGAAATAAATATGCAATCTATATTTAAATTATTAGCTCCCTTAATATCCGTTCTTAAGTTATCACCTATAGCTAAAACTTTTTCATCTGAATTAAAGCACAAATTATAAACTTCTTTATATGGTTTTCCAAAATAAACTACTTCTCCCCCAAGATCTTCAAATACTTTTGCTATCGCTCCAGCGCATAATTCTTCTTTATTTCCTCTATGCACAGTTAAGTCTGGATTAGTGCATACCAATTTTTTTTTTATATGGCTTTCTAAAAATTTTTTATAGTGCTCTAAATTACCTTCATGTTCATCGAATAAGCCCGTACATAAGATAAAATCACAGCTATCAAGATCTGTTTTGTTCTTTTTTACTTTTTCAAAAATAGAGGTATCTCTTGGTGGCCCCAAATGAAAGAAATTTCTGCCAAATTGATTTTTATTTATCGCATACATAGCTGCTTCTCCTGAGGTCATTACATTTGAGAGAAATTTTTTACTCATATTCATTTTTAACAAGAAATTAATAACCTTCGAACTTGGTCTAGGGGCATTAGATAAAAATACAATTTTTTTTGATTTATCTTTTAAATGTTTTACAGCGTTAATTGCTTTTGGATTAAGGGCCACACCATTATGTATAACGCCCCATAAATCTATTACAAAAGTGTCATAATTATCGAAGATATTAGATAGGTGATCTAGTTCTTTCAATTTATTGATTCCTTCCTCTTAATGCTCATAAAATATAGTATTTAAAGGTTTTTTTAATGATATTTGCCTCTTGAAATCTTATTAAAACATACCATATCAACACTACATAAAAATTTATAGGAGAAAATACATATGAAATTTAGACCTTTGCACGATCGTGTGCTCATTAAAGTGCTAGACAGTGAAGAAAAAACTGCTGGCGGAATTATTATCCCAGACACAGCTAAGGAAAAGCCTCAAGAAGGAGAAGTTGTAGCTGTGGGTCCTGGTGCAAAAAATGAAAACGGAAAAATTGCTCCGATGGATGTAAAAGTTGGAGATATAGTTCTTTTCGGAAAGTGGTCTGGAACTGATGTCAAAATTGACGGAAAAGAATACAGCATTATGAAAGAGTCAGACATAATGGGAATTTCAAAAAGCAAAAAATAACCCTTAGGAGAAAAAAATGGCAAAAATAATTAAATTTGATACGGAAGCTAGATCAAAAATGCTTACTGGAGTAAACACTCTAGCTAACGCTGTAAAAGTTACATTAGGTCCAAAAGGACGGAATGTTGTAATGGATAAATCTTACGGAGCACCAAGAACTACTAAAGATGGTGTTTCTGTTGCAAAAGAAATAGAGCTAGAAGATAAATTTGAAAATATGGGCGCTCAAATGGTTAAAGAAGTTGCTAGTAAAACAAATGACAATGCTGGTGATGGAACGACCACTGCAACTATTCTTACTCAGGCTATTGTAAACGAAGGACTAAAATACGTTACTGCTGGAATGAACCCAATGGATATCAAACGAGGAATCGATAAAGCAGTTGAACATGTAATAGATAAATTAAAAACATCATCTAAAAAAGTTAAAGCTAATGAAGAAGTTGCTCAAGTTGGGACAATTTCAGCAAATGGTGAAAAATCTATTGGAGATATGATTTCTAAAGCTATGCAAAAAGTTGGTAATGAGGGCGTAATTACAGTTGAAGAGGCTAAAGGTGTAGAAACTGAGCTTGATGTTGTTGAAGGTATGCAGTTTGATAGAGGATACCTTTCTCCATACTTTGTAACTAACACTGAAAAGATGACAACAGAGCTTGAAAATCCGTTAGTTCTTTTAGTTGAGAAAAAATTAACTAACCTGCAACCAATGGTGCCATTATTAGAGTCAGTCGTTCAAGCTAACAGACCTTTAATGATTATTTCTGAAGATGTTGAAGGCGAGGCATTAGCTACTTTAGTGGTAAATAAATTGAGAGGTGGTCTAAAGGTTGTAGCCGTTAAAGCTCCAGGCTTTGGGGATAGAAGAAAATCAATGTTAGAAGATATTGCTATTCTAACTGGTGGACAAGTCATCTCTGAAGACCTTGGTATCAAATTAGAGAACGTAAAAATTGGTGATCTTGGTTCTTGTAAAAAAGTTAAAATTGATAAAGAGAACAGCACTATCGTAGCTGGTGAAGGTAAAAAATCTGATATCGAGGCAAGATGTAATCAAATTAGATCTGAGATCAATGAAACTACATCTGATTATGATAAAGAAAAACTTCAAGAAAGATTAGCTAAGCTTGCTGGTGGTGTCGCTGTAATTAAAGTGGGCGGTGCTACTGAAGTTGAAGTTAAAGAGAGAAAAGATAGAGTTGAAGACGCACTTAATGCAACTAGAGCTGCTGTTGAAGAAGGAGTAGTAATCGGTGGTGGTTGTGCTTTACTTTACGCTGCACAAGATTTAGATGGTGTTAAAGTAAAAGGTGATGACCAAAAGGCTGGTGTTGAGATTGTAAAAAAAGCTCTTCAAGCTCCAATCAGACAAATTACTGCTAACGCAGGTGTCGACGGTTCTGTAGTTGTAGGAAAACTTTTAGAAGGCAAAAAAGCTTCTCAAGGTTACGATGCGCAGAACGAAGATTATGTAGATATGTTTGCAAAAGGAATTATTGATCCGACTAAAGTTGTAAGATCAGCATTACAAGATGCTGCTTCAATAGCTGGATTATTAATAACAACTGAAGCAATGATCGCTGACAAACCTGAAGATAAAGACGCTGGTCCTGCTATGCCTCCAATGGGCGGCGGCATGGGTGGAATGGGCGGCATGGGTGGAATGGGAATGTAATCGTTCCAACCCAAATCAAAATTCAAAAAGGGCAGTTTTTAATGCCCTTTTTTTTAACCTAAACAAAAAACTGCAATGAAGTTTGCAATGAATGTTCAATGAAGTTTTTATAATCAAAAAACGGTCCTGAAGGCAACCCTAGTTTATTATTAACAACAAAGGATTAATTCGCTGGTCTGTATGATGTATCTGGTTCTAATTGTAGATATATCAAACTGTAATAGTCGTAATCTCTTTCTACAGAATGAGCAGTAATAATTCTGTTCTTGTCAAAATCAATAACTACTTGTTGTCCGTGAGCACCATCCATCATTAAAATTGTTCTTTCTTCTAAACCAATAGCATCCCATAGAAACTGACCACCATATGATTTTGCAACCGCCCAATTACCATGAAACTTACTGTTATCATAATTTCTATCAACTCTATTTTCATACATTGTTTTTAAATACTTACCAACGCAAGTATCATTATTCCAATGATTCATAATTAAGTTAGCAATTCTTACATAATCATATCTGTCAGCATAGAAAGAATATCTACCATACTCACCAGATTTTCTGTTATGTGTTTTTCTCTTACCCCATTTGTCTAAAGTCTTACCGAAATAAACTCTTTTTGCAACTTTAGCGTCTTCTACAAATATCTTATGTAATAACTTGTTCCAGTCATCACCAGTTTTGTAAATAACATAGTTCATTATTACATTGGTTGTCATGGCACTATAGTTATGATACTTACCAGGTTCTAAACCTTCTACATCTTTAAAATATTTCTTCATAACTTTGTGAATTGGTATTGTATTAACATTAGGACCTTTACCTTTGATTGGGTTGTCGTGTCCGTAAAGTCTATCACCTACTATTTCATCATCACCTGCTGTCATGTTAAGTAAATCAATCAATCTTTGATTTTCATATAAAGTACCTGCAACCGTTGGGTAATCTATTCTATCAAAAACTGTATGATTAATATAATTAGAACAAACAGCATAACCTGTAACTAAAGATACCAAAGACTTACCAACCGAGTGTGAAGGATATGGTCCTCTATATTTTGATTTTCTGTTTTCATCAACTAAAATTTTGTTGTTTTCAAATAAGATGTAAGAAACTAAACCAGTTTTTTTGTCTGATACTTGTTCATTAGCAAATTTAGATATTTCATTGTTTTGTAAATCAAACTCAAACTCATAGGTTTCATTTTTCTTATCACCTATTTTGTATTTGTGCATACAATCAAAACAATATTTCTCACCAGCAAACGGTACGCCGATCATTATAAAAAAAGAAAGGATAAAATAAATAATTCTAGTCATTCAAATTTTGTATAAGTAAATTTAACTCAACTCTAAAATGAAGTCACCTTTCTGTTTGCTTTCTATTTGGGGCATTTCTGCAGTGAAGTTTGCAGTGAAGAAGTTAAATAAGTGAGTATTGGCGTAATATGTGTGTGAATGTAATTTCACCTAACCAAAGATTTTAAAAAAGGCTGCAATTTCGCAGCCTTTTTTTTTGCAATAAACAAACACGCTTTAGAACTAAGTATCAACCCATCTTTAAGAACTCTTAGATTATTATCAGCCAAAGTTTTTCCTGTAGAGGTGATATCAGTAATTATTTCTGAAGAACCAATAAAAGGATATGTTTCTGTAGCACCAAGACTAGGTATTAATTTGTATTGGGTAACTCCTTTTGAAATCAAATAATCATTTGTTAAATTCGGATACTTAGTTGCTACTCTCAATCTAGTATTTCTTTTTGATCTTATATCAAATGATATTTCTTCAAGATCAGCTATTGTCTGCACATCTATCCAATCATCGGGCACAGCAATCACTAAATTCGCATTTCCATAATCAAGTTTTTTTTGAATATTTATTTTACTTTGTAAATTTTTCTCTGACTCTTTCAAGAGATCGAGGCCAGATACACCGATATCTAGTGTGCCATCTCCTAATCTTTGAATAATTTCTTTAGCGTGTAGAAATATAATTTTTACGTTGGGTTTATTTTCGATAGCACCAAAATAGTTTCTTTCTTTTTCACTTTGTATAATTTTTAATTCTCTATCATTAAAAAATGATATTGATTTTTCTTTTAATCGCCCTTTACTTGGCAAACCTATAGTAATCAAATCTTTCATATATTTTTTAAGTTTATTGCTGCTCCAACGGCAGGAATACTCTTTTTGGCTCCTAAACTTTTTAATAAATCATCATAACGACCACCTGAA
>JAOHFJ010000026.1 GCA_028097945.1 Candidatus Pelagibacter sp. | reverse complement strand
TATGATTGATTATAATTATGGTTTTTATAGAATGAAAAAGCAACATCCAAAAATAATTTTTATATTAATCCAATTTGCCTGGAGGAGAGACATAACTGATTATATTATTCCAGAGAAAGAAAAAAATACTCCAACAAAAATTTTGAACGAGCTAGATTATTTTTTAGTATTTAATGAAGCACTGAAAAAAAAACTAAGAGGAATAATTAAAGCTAAATATTTAGACTTTGGTTCTTTCACAAGTAATAGTTTTAAAATTAAGAAAATAAAAAACAAAAAATATAAATATCTGCTGATTGGTCAAAATACAGAATTGGATTTAAGCAAAAAAATGACAGAAGGATTAAAATGGAAAGATTATTTAAGTAAAGATTATGAATTTGCTAAAAATTTAGCACTATATATAAAGAGCAAAGGACACAAACTATATATATTAGGAAAATCTTATAATCACAGCCAGGCAGTAAATTTTTATAACGAGTTAATTGGTAAAAAAAACTTTATTTATTTGCCTAGAAAAGGATATTCTTACAATTACCTTGATGAAAGCGAACATGTCTTTGGAACAACCTCAACAATGCTTTACGAAGCTGCATCTAGAGGAAATAAAGTTGGAATTTTTTCGATAAAAAGTAAAATGAAAAAGTTTACTAATACAAAGTTCGGTTGGCCAGTAAGGGTTCAAAATAGAGGCCAGTTTTGGACAAATAATGGTTCCTATAAAGAAATAGATAGAATTTTTAATTATCTTACTAATATAAGTAATGATGAGTGGCAAAAGATTGTTAGATCAAAGTTTAATAAGATATTAAAGTATGACATGGATAACTCAAAATTTAAAAAATTTTCTAAAAAAATTAATTTACCGATAAAAAAATAATTATGTCTGATCTAAATACGATTAAGTCAAAAATAAAAAATAAAGATGTACAAATTTTGGATTGTACTTTAAGGGACGGAGGATACTATAATAATTGGAACTTTTCAGAGTCCTCAATACAAACATATATTACTGATATCAGCACAACTGGAATAAAATATCTAGAATTAGGATTTAGATTTAATGAAACTAAAGAAATAAAAGGTTTAACAGCATACACAAACAAAAATTTACTAAATAATTTGAAAATACCAGATAATTTAAAAATAGGAGTAATGATTAATGCAAGTGATCTGATCCATAATAACTCAATGAAAATTGAAAATTTGAAAAAACTTATAAACAAAAAAAATTATAACAAAATTAATTTTGTAAGAATTGCATGCCACCATGATGAAATTATTTTATTAGAAAATTGTTTTAAATATTTGAGAAATTTGAATTTAAAAATTTTTATAAATATAATGCAAATTTCTGAATTAAAATTCAACTTATTTAAAAAAGTTTTATTATTTTTAAAAAGAAATAAAATTGAAGTAATATATTTAGCAGATAGTTTAGGCTGTTTAACACCTAAAGATTTAAATAAAATAATTTCCTTTTTAAGAACTAATTGGAATGGGGAAATAGGATTGCACGCACATAATAATTTAAACTTAGCTTTGAAAAATTCTTTAATTGGTATCGAAAGCAATTTTAAATGGATAGATTGCACTGTAACAGGAATGGGAAGAGGTCCAGGAAACTTAAAGACTGAAGATATTTTAAAATATGTAGATGGATATAAAATTTCTAATAAGTTTTTAAAAAGTAAAAGATATTTTGAAAAATTAAAGAAACATTATAACTGGGGCTCAAATAAATTTTATGAGTTCGCTGCGAAGAAAAAAATACACCCTACATATGTACAAAAAATTTTATCTGATAAAAGATATTCTAAGATTGAGTACGATAAAATCCTTAACACTCTATCTAAGCTGGATACAAAAAAATTTAATCCTTATAAATTGGTAAATTCTACAAATTTTTTATCAAATAGAGTAGAAGGAAAATGGTCACCAGAAGTAATTTTAAAAGATAAAGATGTATTAATTTTAGGACCTGGAAAAAGTATTAAATTAAATAAAAAAAGAATAATTAAATTAATTTTGGAAAAAAAATTATTTGTTATTTCTTTAAATACCTTTTCACACCTAAGTGAAAAATTTTTAAATCTAAGAGCTATTTGTCATCCAATGAGAATTACATCAGATAAAGCAAAATTAAATCACTTAAACACTAAAGCTGCAATTCCAGTTTCATCTCTTCCAAATAAAATTAAAAACTTTTTAAAATTTAGAAAAGAGAATATTTATGATTATGGACTTTCAATTGGGTCACCATCCCAACTTAAAGTTAAAAAAAAATATTGTATTTTACCAAGTCCATTGGCTATTGGTTATGCAATAAGTTTAGCTATTGCAGGTAAATCTAAATCTATAAGGTTTGCAGGTTTTGATGGTTATCAAAAATCAGATCCAGATAATGATAATACTGAAGAGCTTTTAAATTTGTTTCAAAAAAAATACTTTAAAACTAAATTCTCAAGTTTAACAAAGACGAAATTAAATCAGATGGTGTTTAAAAAAAGTGGTTAAAAAATTTAAAATAGTAATTCCAGCAAGATTTAAATCTTCAAGACTTCGAGGAAAGCCTTTAAAAAAGATTTTAGGCAAGGAAATGATTGTAAGGGTAGCAGAGATTTGCAAAAAAGTTGTAAACAAAAAAGATATTATAATCGCAACAGATCATGTAAAAATAAAAAAAGTTTGTGAAAAAAACAATTTCAAGACAATCATGACTAGTAAAAAATGCAAAACTGGCACTGATCGTGTTTTTCAAGCTGTTAAAAATATTAAAAACAGTTTTTTTATAAATGTTCAAGGAGATGAACCGTTGATTGATCCTTCAGATATAAAAAAAATTATTAATGCGAAGAAAAAATATAAAAACTATGTAATTTGTGGTTATTGTAATGTGAGTTATAACGATGCTAAAAGCACTAATATACCTAAAATTGTTATTAATAAATTTTCGGATTTAATTTATATTTCAAGAGCTCTTGTTCCAAGTCAAAAAAATAAAAAAGGAATTAAAAATTTTAATTATTTTAAACAAGTTTGTATATATGCGTTCAATTTGTTAGAACTTAAAAAATTTTATAGTATGCAAGGAAAAAGTTCTGTTGAAAATTTAGAAGATATTGAGATATTAAGATTTTTTGATCTTAAAATACCCATTAAAATGGTGAAGGTATCGAATAAAAGTATCGCTGTTGACGTGGATAAAGATCTTATTAAAGTAAAAAAAAGGCTTAAAGAAAATGAAAGATATTAAATTTTTAGATCCAAGCATAAAGAGAAAATCAAAAATTACAGATGACAGCTTCCAGCTTCTAAAAGAAAAAAAATTTCCTTTACCTTCAGAAGTTGAAATAAGTGAATCTGGAACCTGTAATAGAAAATGTAGCTTCTGTCCAAGAAGTGATCCAGATTATGAAGATATTAAAGAATTTATAAAACCAGAACTTCACAAAAAACTACTTGTAGATCTGAAAAAACACAATTACAAAGGAGTGCTCAGATACTCAGGTTTTGTTGAACCTCTTTTAGATAAAAACATTTATAATTTAATTTCAGATGCAAATAAATTTATTCCTAAGGCAAGAATAGAGATGGTCACTAATGGTGATGTTTTAAATTTAGATAGATTAAAAAAACTTTTTAAATCAGGACTTAATACAATTCTCATAAGTGTTTACGACGGTTTAGAAGATGCTAATCGATTTGAAAAAATGTGCCAAGAAGCAAAATTAAAAAATGAAAACTTTGTTATTAGACATAGATATTACAAAGAAGATAAAGATTTTGGTTTAACCATAAGTAATAGAGCTGGAATGATGAAAAATGCTGAGCATAAAATCATGCCACTTAATAAAGAGCTTAAAGCAAAATGTTATTACCCCGCCTATACTTTTTTTATGGATTACAATGGCGATGTTTTAATGTGTCCACACGATTGGGGTAAAAAAATAATTTTAGGAAATCTGAACAATAAAACTTTCGATGAGATTTGGACATCTGATTTAGCTATAAAATTAAGAAAAAAACTTAACAAGGGTGATCGTAGATTTTCACCGTGCAACGTGTGTGATGTAAACGGTGAACTTATTGGAAAAAAACATTCAGAGGCTTGGAATTAAAATGTCAAAAAAAGTAATTATATTAGGGGCAAGTTCGGAAATAGGTTTAGAGGTAGTAAAAAAATTTTTATCAAAAGGATGGGATGTAGTCGCTCACTGTAATTCAAATGATAATGAACTATCTAAGATTAAAAAAAGATTAATAAATAATAAATTAATTATATTAAAATTTAATTTTGAAAAATCCTCTTCATTAAAAATTTTTTTTAAAAAAATAAAAAGATATCAATTCGGCTCATTTATAAATTTAGTTGGATACATTGATAATGTAAGTTATGAAAAAACGAGTCTTGAAAGCTTGATAAAATCAATAAAAATTAATTCTTTAATACCGTTATTGATTCAAAAAAATATATTGAAAAATATGAAATCAAATAAATTTGGTAGATTATTACAAGTAAGCAGTATTGGAGTAAAATATGGCGGAGGGCAAAATACTTTTAATTACTCACTATCAAAGCATGTACTAGAATTTTTACCGTCTTACATAAAAAATTTATCAAAATATAATATTTTGAGTAATGTTTTAAGAGCCGGTGTTGTAAAAACTAAAATTCATAAAAAGATCAAAGGAAAAAATTTAAACAAAAGAATTAAATTAATTCCAATTGGAAGAGCAGCAAACAAAAATGAAATTGTGAACATGATTTTTTTTCTATCTTCTGAAAACAATTCCTATATAACCAATGAGAAGGTAACTATCGCTGGAGGTGAATGAAACCCTCGATTTCCTTAAAAAAAAAATTTTTAATAAAAAATATTAAAAGCTTAATAGCGCCATCAAATTTTTCCGAAATTGATTGTTCAAGGTTAGCAAGTTTTTATCTATGTCCATTTGCTCCAACTAAAGGGAACGCCAAATTATTATATTATTTAGATAAATTAGAATATTTAAGAGTGTTATTTTTTTCTACATTAGTAGACTTTTTAAAAACTTTGAGAAGCGGGGAAATCAAAACAATAAAATCTGAGTATGTTAAAAAGCATAGTTCAATTGTTGTAAATTGGGCAACGAAAAATGATTTTGATGAAAAAGGAAATTTTTATGATAAACATTTTAATATATCAAGTAAGCAGTGTCCTGATATTTTATGGTATTTAATTTACAGTGATAGCGTTTTACCAAATATTATAGGTGAAAATTTGGCTATTGTTTTTACGAAAAAAAAAACTTTTTCACTGTTTCACTTTAAACAAATTATTATAGATATTTTTAAAGGAAAAAAAAAATTAAAAAATTTAATAAATGAAATTTCAGATTTTTCAATTTTGAGTTCATATGTTTATAAAGATATTGAAAATTACGTAAGCGAAAAAACAAAAAAACTTATAATGCCGTACGAAGGCCAGCCATTTCAAAATTCGATATTTCATAAAATACGATCATTAAAAAAAGATATTGAAAGTTATGGATACATTCACTCGTTTCCGATTGGATTACCATCTAATTTGTTTAAAAGATCTGGACACCCAAAAAAATTAATTATAAACGGAGTCTCACAGGAGTATTGTTTAAGCGAATATTTCGGTTGGTCGAAAAAAGAACTCAGTGTTCTACCTTCATCCAGATTAAAAAAAAATATCAAAAATAATATGAAAAATAAAATTTTTTTACCAATAAATTTTAGAAGCAGGACAATAATAGCGAAGTCTTTAAAGGACTTAATTCAATATAAAAAAGAATTTAATTTTTCAAAAATTGAATTAAGAAACCACCCAAGTTGTTCCAAATCTAATAAACATTTAAATCTTATGAAAGACATCAAAAAAATAATAAACACCCACGATCATTCTGACAGAAAAGATGTTATTAATTTTTCAGTTTTTATTGGGGCTACGGGTTCAGTAATTGAGGCTTTAGAGAGAGGTATAGAGGTTTTTCATATTAGTGAAAATCCAGTTGTAGAAACTTATGATAATGAGGTATGGAAATATTTAAGATGTACTCAAATTAGTAGAAACCTATTCAAGTATGAAAAACTTGATGATAATAAACTAATAATGTTTAGTGAGGATGAAACTATTTATAAAAAATATGTTTATTAAGTTAACAAGAAATTAATAATGAGATGTTTTCTTAAGCAAAAAGGCTGTTCTTTTCCTAAAAAAAGTAAAGACATTTCTTTTTACTATGATTTTCTCGACAAAAGAGGAATGGGTAAAATGAAGTATTTAAAGTGCAAAAAGTGTGATTTAGTCTTTAGTTCTTTACTGCAAAATAACTTAAATCAAATTAATGAAAAATTAACTAATTATTACAGCAAAGAATATTTTGGCAAATTTTATAAAAAAAAAAATCTTGTCTATAAAAAAAG
>JAOHFJ010000025.1 GCA_028097945.1 Candidatus Pelagibacter sp. | reverse complement strand
TGATAATAAAAAAATCCTGACTAAAAAAAATAATTGTTTACCTATTATTAAATATGTTTCTGCAAAAAATATAAGAAAAAATAGAGGTATAAAAATAAAGAAATCGCAGTGGTTAAATAATTATTTGGATTGTACAAAACTTAGAGATGTAGATTTGATTATTGAACTTATTGGAGGCTCAGAAGGACCTGCAAAAAAATTAGTCTTTAGTGCTTTAAGAAATAAAAAGCATGTTGTTACAGCCAATAAAGCTTTAATAGCTAAATACGGGGATCAACTGGCTAAAATTGCTGAGAAAAATAAAGTAAATTTAGAATTTGAAGCAGCTGTATGTGGCGGTTTACCTATAATAAGATCTTTGAAAGAAGGACTTGTTGCTAACAAAATATCAAGAATTTATGGCATTTTAAATGGAACATCTAATTATATTTTATCTTCGATGGACAAACAAAACAAAAGTTTTAATGAAGTCTTACTTGATGCAAAAAAACTTGGCTACGCAGAGTCTAATCCTTCTGCAGACTTAAATGGCGATGATGTTTCATCTAAATTGAAAATACTTTCTTCTTTATGTTTTAATTCTTTTTTAAATAACAATATTTACGTTGAAGGCATTAAAAACATTGATAAAACAGATATAGATAACGCAAATAATTTTGGCTATAAAATAAAATTATTAGGTTTTGCGGAGTTTGTTAAAAATAATGTTTATCAAAGTGTACATCCAACTTTAATCAAAAAAGACTCATATGTTGCCAGTATTGACGGAGTTCTTAATGCTGTAATTGTTGATGGTATACCTGTGGGACAAAGTACTATACAAGGTGAAGGTGCCGGTCCATCTGCGACGACATCTGCATTAGTTTCAGATATTTCTTCTATATCAAGAGGTAATATAAAATTTCCATTTTCTATAGCAAATAAAGAAAGAAAAAACCTTAAATTTAAAAATATCGATGAAAGAACATTTTCAGCTTATTTACGTTTTGAAGTATTGGATAAACCAGGTGTGTTATCAAATATTACTAATATTTTTTCTAAAAACAATGTTTCAATAAAAAGATTGGTTCAGAATCCTGATAAGAATAAAAAATCTTCATCAATAATAGTAATTACTCATGAATCAACAAATAAGCACCTTAAAAATATTCTAACAAAAATATCGAGGCAAAAATATATTAGACAAAAACCAAAATTAATAAGAATTAATAATCTTTAATGTCGATTGATAAAAAATTTTTAAATTTATTCACAAAAGTTACTGAAAAAGCTGCAATTGGAGCATCAAAACATATCGGTAAAAACGATAAAATTGCTGCAGATAAAGGAGCAGTCGACCCAATGAGAAGAGAGTTAAACAAAATTAATATGGAAGGAACAGTTGTCATCGGAGAAGGTGAAATGGATGAAGCCCCCATGCTATACATAGGTGAGAAACTTGGTACTCTTAATGGACCAAAATTTGATATTGCAGTAGATCCTCTTGAAGGAACTAAATTTACTGCAAGAGGTGAACCAAATGCTTTTTCTGTTTTGGCAATATCTGAAAAAGGTGGATTATTATCAGCTCCAGACACATACATGGAAAAAATTGTTATAGGAACAAATCTTCCTAAAAATTTGATGGATATAGATAATGGCGTTACAAAAAATATTCGACTTTTAGCCGAAGCAAAAAAAAAGCAAATAGCAGACTTAAAAGCATGTGTGCTCAAAAGACCAAGACATGATCACATAGTAAAAGAATTAAATGCGTTGAATGTAAAGATTAATTATATAACAGATGGTGATATAGCAGGTGCTTTGAGTGTAATTGGAGATGAACCTAAAAATGATATTTATTACAGTACGGGTGGTGCGCCAGAAGGTGTTGTGGTTGCAGCAGCTCTTTCTTGTTATGGTGGTCAAATTCAAGGCAGATTAATATTAGACGAAGAAGAAAAGGTAAGAGCAAAAAAACTTGGAATAACAGATTTTAATAAAAAATATAATATTGATGATATGGTCAAAGGAGATGTAATTTTCTGTGCTACAGGAGTTACATCTGGAGATTTAGCTAATGGAGTTAAAGATTTAGGTAATGAGTTCGAAGTAAATACATTTGCACTTCATAAAAGTCAAAAACTGATAAAAAAATACACAAATATTTATAATAAATGAGTTCACTTTCATTAAGTGGTAAAAAATGGATATTAAAAAAATATAATCAAGAAGAGCTTACATTTATAAAAGACAATTTTTTTTTAGACGAAATAACTTCAAAACTTTTAAGCATCAGAAATATCAAAAGAGATGAGATTAAATCCTTTTTAAGCCCATCAATAAAAAACTTTTTACCTAACCCAAATATTTTGAAAGATATGGAAAAAACTACATCAAGAACTTGCAGGGCAATTTTAAATAATGAAAAAATAGGAATATTTGGTGATTATGATGTGGATGGAGCTACTTCTACAGCTTTATTAGGTAATTATTTTTCTGAATTAAATTTAGATTATGAAATTTATATACCAGATCGTAAAAAGGAGGGGTATGGCCCATCTGTTAATGGATTTCAAGAGCTTATAGATAAAAAAGTGAAAATTATTTTTACAGTAGATTGTGGTACGCTTTCTTATGAGGCAATAAATTTTGCAAAAGAAAAAAAAATAGATGTAATAGTACTTGATCACCACCAGTCTGAAATAAATTTACCTAGTGCATTTTCAATAGTTAATCCTAATCGTTTAGATGATAAATCTAACTTACAATACTTGTGTGCAGCTGGTGTGTCTTTTATGTTTTTAGTTTCAATAAATAGAAAATTGAGATCAAATGGCTGGTTTGAAAAAAAAAATATCACTGAACCTAATCTTATTAATTGTCTTGATTTAGTCTCTTTAGGAACAGTATGCGACGTAGTTCCTTTAGTAGGATTAAATAGAGCTATTGTAAAACAGGGTCTAAAAATAATTAAGACAAAAAAAAATTTAGGACTGAAAACTTTGATAGATATTTGCAAAATTGAGGCAAATCCTTCTATTTATCACCTTGGATACTTAATCGGACCAAGAATTAATGCCGGAGGAAGAGTGGGAAAATGTTCTCATGGCGCTAACTTATTATTAAATAAAGATCCTAAATACTCTTTTAAGTTAGCTTTAGAGTTAGATCAATATAATAAAGAGAGACAAATGTTAGAGAAAGATCTTTTACAAAAAATATTAAATGAAACAAAAAAACATACAAGTGATCCTGTATTAGTTTTAAGTGGTAAAAATTGGCATGAAGGAGTAATTGGTATAGTTGCAGCTCGATTAAAAGATAAATTTAATAAACCAGTTATCATAATTTCATTAAATGGAGATGAGGGAAAAGCTTCTGCAAGATCAATTGTAGGTTTTGATATCGGATCAGTTATAATTTCAGCAACACAAGAAAAGATATTATTAAAAGGAGGAGGTCACAAAATGGCAGGGGGTTTCTCTATAAAAATTGAAAATATAAATAAATTTAAACAATTTGTTTTTAAAAAATTTAGAGGGATTAATGAGGATTTGAAAAGTGACAAACCATTATTTCTAGATAGTATTATTTCGCCATCTGCGGTTAATTTAGATTTTTATAACAAAGTAGATTTACTATCTCCATTTGGTTCTGGAAATCCAGAACCAAGATTTATAATCGAAGACTTAAAAACAGTTAATGGAAAAATTGTTGGTGACAAACATATAAAGTCAGTTTTACTTGGTAAAGATGGTTCTGTTATTAAATCCATAGCTTTTAATGCGACAGATAAGGACTTAGGAAGCTATCTTCTTAAAAAAAATAATAAATCATTTAATATTGCAGGTAAATTATCCCTAAATGAGTGGAAAGGGCAATCAAATGTAGAGTTTATTATCGACGATATTTCTGTTAATAAGACTTTCAAAAATACGGTCCCATCGTCTATCGGTTAGGACAGTTGGTTTTCATCCAACAAAGAGGGGTTCGATTCCCCTTGGGACCGCCAACAATTTATGAAAAAAATCGCTGTAATAGAACAAATTCACAAAGACGGGTTAGAACTTTTAGAAAAAAATTCAGATTACGAGTATGAATTAATTACTGATGTTTCAGAGGATAATTTAATAAAAAAACTTCCAGATTTTGATGGATGTACCTTAAGAGTATCTAAACTTAATGAAAATATTCTTAAACACTGTCCTAAACTAAAAGTTATTTCAAGACATGGCGTAGGTTATGACAATGTAGACCTCTCATATATAAAAAAAAACAATATTTCGTTATTAATTACAGCAACAGCTAATGCAGTAGCCGTAGCAGAGCATGTGATCTACATGATGCTATCAATATCTAAAAGCAATAATCAGTATGATAATGAGGTAAGATTGGGAAATTTTAAAAAAAATGCATCAAATATAGAAACAATAGAATTATTTAGAAAAGAAATGCTTATTGTTGGTTTTGGTCGTATTGGTAAAAGTTTAATTAAAAGGTGCTTAGGTTTTGATATGAAAGTAAATGTTTTTGATCCATTTGTATCAACTGATATAATTAATGAATACGGGGGAAATAAAGTTGATAATTTAGATAAAAGTTTACAAAGTTGTGATTATTTTTCTTTACATATTCCTTTAACTGAAAAAACAAAAGGTATGATTAATTACGATAAAATTAAATCCATGAAAAAAAATGCAATAATTATTAATACATCAAGAGGCGGGATAATAAATGAAATTGATTTAGATAAGGCTTTGAAAGATAATCTAATATTTGGAGCAGGTTTAGATGTTTTTGAAAAAGAACCGATCGATAAAAATAATCCTTTAATTAAAAATAATAAAGTTTTACTAAGCCCTCATTCGGCGACATTTACAAACGAATGTAAATCAAGAATGGCTATTGAAACTACAAAAAATATTATTGATTTTTTTGAAAATTCAATAGATAAATCTATGATTGTTAAAATATGACAAATCTAAGTAGAAAATTAAAAAATTTTGGTCCACTTGAATTTTTAGTAATAATTTCATTAACATATGTAGTAATAATGCTTGTTTGGACTGTATCAACACGTTCAGCTGTCGTCCAAAAAGCAAATGATATAAAATCAAATCACAAAATAATTGTTGAATTTATTAATAATGAAGTAAATAAATGCAGCTCTAACGAAAATAGCAAAACTGCTTGGGGAGAGGACTGTAAAATTACCTGGACTTCTTCAAATATAGTAAAATATATTCTTGATAACTTTAAATTAAAGAATCCGTATAAAATTGAAAAACCCTTAATTCAAACTTCACAAGACCCCAGAATTCAAGCTGAAGGTAAGGCAGGTCAATCAACTGATAAAGGTATTATATTTGTATCTGAAAGTAATTTTGAGTCAGAAGCAGGATCAGAATGGGTAATTGGAACTTGCATAAAATCTCCTTGTGTAGCAGCTGGTAACAATGAACTTATTTCTGCCTATCGTTAATTAATTAATTATTTCGAAACCACATTCTTTAGCTGTTTTACTTAAATAATTAAAACCAATCTTAGCATACTCAAACGGATTTGCCTTCAATGGATCCTGTTCTGCTTCTACAACTAACCACCCTTTATAATTGTTTCTATTTAAAACTTTTAAAAAAGGTTTATAATCTATACATCCATCTCCAGGAACTGTGAATGCACCATCTAAAAACGCCTGTCTGAAAGTGCTATCGTTTTTTAAAGATTTTTCTAAAACTTCTTTACGTATATCTTTGCAATGAACATGAATTAATCTTTCACTAAAATCTTCTGCTAATTTTATTGAATTACCTTGAGCAAATAACATGTGTCCAGTATCAATTAAAAGTTTTACACTATCATTTGTATTTTCAATTAATCTCTTTGTTTCATTTTCTGTCTCAATAACAGTTCCCATATGATGGTGGTATGCAAGAGGCATTCCTTCGTCTAGCATCATTTTGCTTATTTCATTTATTCTAGTAATTAATAACTTCCAATCATCTTCTGATAGTTTAGGTCTTTTTGACAAAGGTATTTTAGGATCTCCCTGTATAGAGTTTGTTACTTCTGCAAAAACCATACAAGGTGCTTTACATTCTTTAAAAAGGTTTAATTGTTGACGCATTAATTTAAATTCATCATTAGGAGTGTTTTTTAAAAGTTGAGCTCCATACCAACCAGAGCATAATTTCAAATTTTCTTTTTTTAGTTTCGGCAACAGTTCTTTAGAATTTTGCGGAAATTTACCACCAGACTCTATTCCGGTAAAACCAGCTTTGCTAGCTTCGGCTAAGCATTGTTCTAAAGTAGTTTCTCCGCCTAGTTCTGGCATGTCGTCATTGCTCCATGCTATCGGTGCTATACCTAATTTTATAGACATAATTTTATTAAAGTATTAAGTTTATATTATAAAAAAATAGTTTATTCAAAACATTATGATTAACGTAGCTCTTTTTGGATTTGGTAGAATTGGTCAAATGCATGCTGAAAATTTAAACAAACATAAAGAAGTAAAAATTTTATATGT
>JAOHFJ010000024.1 GCA_028097945.1 Candidatus Pelagibacter sp. | reverse complement strand
CCAATATTTTCCTTTTTTTTCAGCTCCTAAAATTTTAGATCTAAACTTTTTTGGAAATACTCCTGAAACTGTTGATTTATTAACTCCGACTTTATCGAAGATTTTACCTTCTGTTAAAAGATAAGAAGTTCCTCCTCCCTCTTTAATATCTTTTTTACACCAATCTCTTTTTGTAAATTGTAACTTATTATTTTCAATTTGTTCAAATGATTTACAAATTTGCATTTGTAGGTAAGAGAACCAACTATCTGCCATTTTCTTTCTTAATTCTGAATTAATCATTATTTCAATAAGTTATTCTGCCTTAGTGCTTCAGCTGAAATTATAGCTACACTCATAGCAACGTTAAGAGAACGAGTTTTTTTATTCATTGGAACTTTAATTCTATTTTTTATAGTTTTATGTAAATTTTCAGGCACTCCAGCACTTTCTCTACCAAATAGCATCATGTCATTCTTTTTAAATTTAAACTTATGATAATGTTTTTTTGCTTTAGTTGTCATTAAAACTATTCTTTTGTCTTTATTCTTTTTCAGAAAATCATCATAGTCTTCATATTTAAATATTCTGCTCATACCCATATAGTCCATCACCACTCGTTTAAATCTGGCGTCATGTAAGTCAAAACCACAGGGTTCAATAATGTGAATTTTTAAGTTTAAGCACGCGCTTAACCTTATTATTGCTGCAGTATTTTGTGGTATATCTGGTTTATAGAGAGCTATGTGCATTATTATTGCTTAATTTATGTGTCATTCTGACCCTAGAGTATTTAAAAACATAGTTTAAATAAATATATACATTATAAACACAAACATTAATGAGCAAAGAAGAAAAGAAAGTAAATCGAAGAGATTTTTTATTTACAGCGAGTTATACTATAGGGGCAGTTGGTCTCGGTGCTGTGGTATGGCCATTAGTCCATCAAATGAACCCCGATAAAGCTCAACAAGCTTTAGCAACAACCGAGGTTGATGTTAGCCAAGTTGAACCAGGAAATTCTATAACTGTATTGTGGAGAGGGAAGCCGGTATTTTTAAAACGGAGAACACAAGACGAAATAGCTGAAGCAAGAGCGGTTAGTTTGACTGATTTACCTGATCCACAAAAAGATGAAGAAAGAGTAAAAGAGGGAAAAGATGAATGGTTAGTAATGTTGGGGGTTTGCACTCACTTAGGTTGTGTGCCATTAAAAGATAAGGGTGACTACAATGGTTGGTTTTGTCCTTGTCATGGATCACATTACGATGTGTCTGGAAGAATTAGAAAAGGACCTGCGCCAACAAATATGGAAATTCCAAAGTATGAATTTGTAGATAACAACACGATTAAAATAGGATAAAAATTTATGAGCGATCACGAATACATTCCAAAGTCTAAAGCAGGGAAATGGCTTAATGACCGGCTTCCTCTTTTAACTTTAGGTGCTCACCTTACAGATTACCCAACTCCAAAAAATTTGAACTACTGGTGGACGTTCGGTGGTATTTTGACCTTCTGTTTATTAACGCAAATAATAACAGGAATAGTCTTAGCAATGCATTATGTTGCTCACGCTGATTTAGCTTTTGCTAGCGTTGAACATATTATGAGAGATGTAAATTATGGTTGGTTAATTCGTTATATTCATAGCAATGGAGCCTCAATGTTCTTCCTTGCAGTTTATATTCATATTTTTAGGTCTTTGTTCTATGGATCATATAAGTCTCCTAGAGAAGTAATTTGGATTATAGGACTTTTAATTTATCTTTTAATGATGGCTGCAGCTTTTATGGGTTACGTTTTACCATGGGGACAAATGAGTTTTTGGGGTGCAACGGTTATTACAAATTTATTTAGTGCTATCCCACTAATAGGTGAGAGCATTACAACATGGTTATGGGGCGCATACTCTGTAGATAATCCAACTTTAAATAGATTTTTCAGCTTACACTATTTAATACCATTTTTAATTTTAGGATTAGTTGTCTTACATATATGGGCACTGCATGTTCCTGGTAATAATAACCCAGTCGGAATTGATATTAAAAAACCGTCTAAAGATACAGTTCCATTCCACCCTTATATTACGATTAAGGACGCTTTTGCATTATTAATGTTCATGATTATTTTTGCAGGTTTCGTTTTCTTTTCACCAAATGTTTTAGGACACTCTGATAATTATATTCCTGCCAACCCATTAGTTACACCAGCTCACATTGTACCAGAATGGTATCTATTACCTTTCTATGCAATCCTTAGATCTGTACCAGATAAATTGGGTGGAGTGATTTTAATGTTTGGAGCAATCTTTATATTGTTTGTTTTACCGTGGTTGGACACTTCTAAAGTTAGGTCAGCAGTATTCAGACCAATCTACAGACAATTTTATTGGATATTTGTTTTAGACGTATTGATGCTTGGTTATATGGGAGCGATGCCTGCGGAAGGAATTTATTTAGTTTTAGCTAGAGTAGGAACCATTTACTATTTTGCTCACTTCATAATTGTAATGCCTGTAGTCGGATTATTAGAAAAAACAGATCCAATTCCTATGAGTATTTCAGAACCAGTACTTACTGGTAGCGCAGATCCAGCACTCGCTAGGAAGGATAATGAAAAGATTTAATATAAAAAGTCTTTTATTTATCGCCATTTTTTTATTAGCTTCATCAGCTAAACTATATAGCGCTGGAGGAGAGTCAGAACCATTGAAAGTTGATTGGAGCTTTAAAGGAATAAATGGCAAATTCGACAGAGCATCACTTCAAAGAGGGTTTCAGGTTTATAAAGAAGTTTGTTCCTCTTGCCATTCGATGCAATATCTAAGTTATAGAAATCTCGGCGAGCCAGGTGGTCCGGAGTTTTCAGAACAAGAGGTAAAAGCAATTGCAGCAAGTGTAGAAATTACTGATGGTCCAGATGACCAAGGTGAAATGTTTACAAGACCAGGAAGACCTGCAGACAAATTTAAAAATCCATATCCGAATGTGAAAGCTTCTATTGCTGCAAACGGTGGAGCTTATCCGCCTGATATGTCGGTTTTAGTAAAGGCAAGACCAGGAGGCTCCAACTATATTTATTCAGTTTTAGTAGGATATGAGGATCCGCCAGCGGGCGTAACATTGGATGATGGTGTTTATTATAATAAATATATGATCGGTAATAAGATTAAAATGTCATCTCCTTTAAGCGATGATATTGTGGAGTATTCAGATGGAACCCAAGCTACGGTAGATCAAATGGCCAAAGACGTAACAACATTTTTATCTTGGTCTGCTGAACCTGAGTTGGAAGAAAGGCATAGAACAGGTGTAAAAGTAATTATCTATTTAATTCTTTTAACTACTTTAGTTTATTTAAGTATGAAAAAAATCTGGTCACGGATTGACACGGAAGTATAAGACGTCCCCATCTTTTACAATATAATCTTTACCCTCAATTCTTAGTTTTCCATTTTCCTTACATTTCTCTGCGCTGCCAAACTTAATAAAATCTTCACATGTTACTGCTTCTGCTCGAATAAAATTTTTTTCAAAATCAGTATGAATTACACTCGCAGCTTGTGGTGCTAAAGTATTTTTTTTAACTGTCCAAGCTCTACTTTCCTCTGGCCCAGATGTAAAAAATGTATCGAGATTTAAAAGATCATAACCCTCTTTAATTAATTGATTTAAACCAGTTTTATTTAGACCTATTTCTTTCATGAAAGTCTCCCTTTCGTTATTGTCTAATCCCATAATCTGATCTTCGATATCAGCACAAATAGTTACAATTTTTTCGGCAGTATATTCTCTTTTTACGTTTTCTGTAAAAGCGTTACCTGTTGCTAAACTTTCTTCATCAACATTACAAACTATAATTTTAGGTTTAATACTCAATAAACCGAGTGTAGTTAAAAATTTTTTCTCAAATTCATCATTTATAGATGCCTCATTTCCTGCATTTAACAAGTTCAATTTCTCTTCAAGTATTTTTATTTCTTTTTCTTGAAGTAATTTTTTTTTACCTTTCTCAAGTTTTTTTTGAATGATATCTAGATCAGAAAGTATTATTTCAGTTTTGATTGTTTCAAGGTCTTCTACTGGATTGATCTTAGAGTTAACGTGAGTAATCTTATCAGACTCAAAGCATCTTACTAAGTGAATTATAGCATCTACTTCTCTAATATGAGAAAGAAATTTATTTCCTAGGCCTTCTCCCTTTGACGCCCCCTTAACCAATCCTGCGATGTCTACAAAAGTTATATTTGTATATATTTTTTTTTTAGAATTAGATAATTTTGTTAATTTATCTAATCTTTTATCGATGACATCTACTATTCCAATATTTGGATCGATAGTACAGAAAGGAAAATTAGCAGCCTCTGCATTTTTTGATGCAGTTAGAGCATTGAATAAAGTCGACTTTCCAACGTTTGGAAGCCCAACTATTCCACATTTAAATCCCATTCAGATCTTGATTAACTTTGCTTGAAAAAAGATCAATTTTTTTTTCAATTAATGTAGGTAATTGTTTAACTATATTTTCTGTAATTTCATTAATTTTGTCTTCCTCATCTTCTTTAAAATCCTCTAAAACATGATTGTTGACTTTTTTCTTTTGTTTAGGATGTCCTATACCGATACGAACTCGAGAGTAATCTTTACCAATAAATTTATCTATCGACTCTATTCCATTATGTCCTGCGCTACCACCTCCAAATTTTGCTTTTATTTTTCCAAAATCAATATCCATGTCATCGTGAAAAACAAACACATCTTTTGCATCGATCTTAAAATAATCAATAAGCTCTTTAATAGCTGTTCCAGAATTATTCATAAAAGTTAATGGTTTAATGGCATAGATTTTCTTCTCGTCTATATTTCCAGTAGTAAGTAAGCCTTTAAACTTTGGTTTTTGTTTTGAAAGTTTAAAGTGAGTGTTGATTGCATCAATTATTTTAAAACCAATGTTGTGTCTGGTATTAGTATAGTTGGATCCAGGATTTCCCAATCCGACGAGTAAAAGCATATTAATTATTTTTTCTCAGCAGGTTTTTTTTCAGTAGGTTTCTTTTCGTCAGGTTTTTTATCAGCACCTTCTTTAGACCTACCATCTTTCTTGGCTGCGTCTCCATCTTTACTTGCAGCAGCTTCTGCACCTTCAGCTGGGGCCTCACCTTCAGCACCCTCAGTTGCAGCATCACCCTCTGCTGGTTTTTCTGGTTCTTTAATAACTGTTGGAGAAGCAACTGTCGCTATTACGAAATCACGGTCTATGATAGTTGGAACAACATTGCCTTCTAACTTTACGGAAGATATTTTTATACTTGTACCAATATCTGTCCCTGTTAGATCTACGATTATCTCATCCGGAATATTTTCTGCGGGACATTTCAATTCAATTTTTCTTCTTACAATATTTAAAACTCCACCTCTTTTTAAACCTGGAGAGTCAGGATGGTTTATAAACTTTACAGGTATTTCTAAAATAATTTTCTTTCCTGAAACAATTCTCATAAAGTCTATATGTATGGGTTCTTCAGATACGACATTAAATGCCACATCCCTTGGAATTACTTTTTCTTTTTTACCATCTATATCTAATTCTAAAACTTTAGATAAAAAAGTATCTGAGTTTACTAAATTTTTTATTTCTTTTATTTGTATAGAGATATTTTGATTTGCATCTTTTCCACCATATAAAATAGCGGGTATAAGTCCTTCTGACCTTAATTTATTGTTTGAACCAGAAGAAGTACTTTCTCTTTTTATTGCCTTTAAGCTACTCATAATTTTATTGGAGAGGGTATATAACCCAAGATTAATACCAAAACAAGCGTTAATTAAATAAATCAGACACTGAATTTGAGTTTGCTATTCTCTTAATAGCCTCTGACATCAATGATGAGATAGATAACACCTCAATTTTATTGTTATTCTTAATTTTATCAGAATTGTCAATTGTGTCTGTAATTATTAATTTTTTGATCCTAGAATTTTTAATTTTTTTTGCTGCTTCTCCACTCAATACTGCATGAGTTATAAAAACAAAAACTTCTTTAGCTCCTTTTTTCTTCAGAGCATCAACAGCATTAACTATCGTTCCACCACTGTCAATTATATCATCTACAATGATACAGGTTTTGTTTTTAACATCTCCAATAATATTCATAACTTGAGATTTTCCAGGAGCTGGTCTTCTTTTGTCTATAATTGCAAGATCAGCTTTTAGTCTAGTCGCTAAAGCTCTTGTCCTAGCTACACCACCCATATCCGGAGAAACACAAATTAAATTTTTTGAAGTAATCTTCCTCTTTATAAATTTTGAAAAAAGAGGAGTAGTAAATAAGTTATCAACTGGCATATCAAAAAAACCTTGAATTTGCCCAGCATGTAAATCAACAGTAACTATTCTATTCGCTCCTGCGTTTGTTAATAAGTTGGCTACAACTTTTGCAGATATAGAAGTTCTTGGAGCTACCTTTCTATCTTGTCTAGCGTATCCAAAATATGGAATTACAGCTGTAATAGTTTTTGCAGATGATCTTTTTAATGCATCAATCACTAAAAGCAATTCCATTAAATTATCATTCGCAGGATTAGAGGTGGACTGAATTACGAATACGCTATTACCTCTAATGTTTTCATTAATTTCTATATAAATTTCCCCGTCAGCGAATCTTCTTATATTCGTATCAATTTTAATTTTAAATTTTTAGCAATATTTTTACTTAACTTTAAATTGCTAGTTCCAGATAAAATTTTCATGAAATGTAATTATTTATACTCTTATTTTTATATCTTTTCAAATTAATAAAGTTAAGGCATACAAATAGTAGAAATACATCTACCATAATCTCTTTCACTTAATTTTATCGATCTTCTGTAGCTAAAAAAATTGCTTTTTTGGGTGAAAGTATCTCTATTAACTTGATCCACTTTTATTTTATATTTGAGAAGTTTGTCAGTTACAAATTTTCTTAAGTTAAAAAGCTTCTTATCATTATTTTTACGAATAAAGTATTTTTTATTCTTTTTAGATTTATTAATAAATTTTTTAAAAAAAACTGAGTCAACTTCGTAGCTCATTTGGCCTATACAGGGGCCTACACAAGCATAAATTAAATATTTTGAATTCATTTTTTTAATTTTGTTTATTGTATTTTTAATAATATTAA
>JAOHFJ010000023.1 GCA_028097945.1 Candidatus Pelagibacter sp. | reverse complement strand
TCTAAGATGGAAATAATTTTATTAGAAAATATTTTGAATTTAGGTAACATAGGGGACAAGGTTACTGTAAAAAATGGTTATGGTAGGAATTTTCTTTTAAAACAAGGAAAAGCTCTAAGATATAATAAAATCAACTCAGATTTCGTGAATAAAAAAAAAGATGAACTTAATAAAAAAAATACGGAAATTAAAAATAAATTTAAAGAAATTTCAAAAATTATTAATAATAAATCTTTTACATTTAACAAAGAGTGTAAAGAAAATGGAGAATTATACGGTTCAATAAAACCAAAAGAAATCACTAATCTAATAAAAGAAAAGACTGAGGCCGAAGTAAGTCCTTCCCAATTGATACTAAAAGAAGATTTGAATAAAATTGGTTTATTCAAAGCTGAAATTAATTTTCATTCGGAAGTCAAAGCTCACATATCTATCAAAATAGATAAAATACAATCTAAATAACTTTTCCACAGACGTCAAAAAAAAGTGTGTAACTTTTTTCTTTATACAAGACACCTTTGTTTTACTATACATTTTAGTGAAAGAAATTAATTCAATTAAAAAAAACTCTGAGAATAAACAACCTTCAAACTTAGAAGCTGAGCAAGCTCTTCTTGGATCAATTTTAGTTAATAATGATATTATTGATGAAGTTTCTACCATAGTTAATTCACATATTTTTTATGACCCCGCCCATATCAAGATTTATGAAGTGATTGAGAGCTTAAACAATAAAGGTATGATCGCTAATCCAATAACTTTAAAAAATTTTTTTGAAAAAGATAATATGCTTAACGAAGTTGGTGGCACCGAGTATTTAGTTAAACTTACAAGATTTTCAGCATCAGTAAAACAGGCAGTTGACTACGCAAAAATAATTCATGAAATGTATCTTAGAAGAGAACTTGTTCAAATTTCAGACAAATTATCCTCTGATACTTTAAACGCAAATTCTCAAGAGCAAAATGCCGAAAATATAATTGAAGACACTGAAAAATCTCTTTTTGATTTAGCTGAAAGAGGAAGCTTCTCTCAATCCTTTTTAAAATTTAATCAAGCTTTAGACCAAACTATCGAGATGGCAACTCTTGCAATGCAAAACGATCAAGGAATTGTTGGAGTTCCTACAGGCCTTTCAGATTTAGATGAAAAATTAGGTGGATTACACAAATCAGATTTAATTATTTTAGCAGGAAGACCGTCTATGGGTAAAACAGCTCTAGCAACTAATATCGCTTATAACGCAGCACAAAATATTTTAAAAAGACAAGAAAAATCATCCATAGCTTTTTTTTCTCTTGAAATGTCATCTGAGCAACTTTCTACCAGAATTCTTTCAGAACAAGCAAAAATTAAATCAGATGACATAAGACGTGGTAAAGTTACAGAAGAAGAAATAAATCGTTATATTGAAACTTCCAGAAATATTTATAACTTACCTTTATATATTGATGAAACTCCTGCAATTACAATAGCTACATTAAGTAATAGAGCCAGAAGAATAAAAAGATTATTTGGGTTAAGTCTAATTGTAGTTGATTACATCCAATTAATGAGATCCAGTTCAAATAAAAACGAGGGAAGAGTTCAAGAAATTTCCGAAATTACCCAAGGCTTAAAAGCATTAGCAAAAGAATTGTCGGTACCCGTTCTGGCTTTATCTCAATTATCCAGAGCTGTTGAACAAAGGGATGATAAACAACCACAACTGGCTGATTTGAGAGAGTCGGGTTCAATTGAGCAGGACGCAGATGTTGTGATGTTTGTTTATAGGGAAGCTTATTATTTGGAGCGCAAACAGCCAAAATTAGGCTCTATAGAGCACGCAGAGTGGCAGTCGAAAATGAATGATGTAAACGGCTTAGCAGATATTATTTTAGGTAAGCAAAGGCATGGCCCCACAGGAACTGTTAAAGTTGAGTTTGAGGGAATTTACACAAAATTTAAAGATTTAAGCAAGAATTAGCCTCAATTTTTTCTTTAGTTATAAAATAATTAAGATATATCTGAAATGTTCTAATGTTTGCCATTATTTATAAAAAGATTGTTACTGATTTTTCAAAAATAACGATACTTTTTTTGTCAATTTTAGTTATTTTTTCGTTATATCAATCTAAAAATTTTAATTTAGATGCGTCATCGGATGCGCTATTACTTGAAGGTGATCCAGATCTTAAATATCTTAGAGAAATTAATCAAACTTACGGTTCAAAGGATTTTTTAGTTTTAACTTATTCGCCAATTTCAAGTTTTACAGAAAAAGAAACTATCCTCGATCTACAATTATTAAAATCTAAAATAGAGAAATTAACTTGGGTAGATAGTGTATTGACAGTTATAGATGTGCCGCTTTTAAAAAGTACTGATGAAGGTTTAATGGAGCGGCTTAAAAATTATAAGACTCTAGCTTATCCAGAAATTGATAGAAAAAGAGCTTTTGAAGAAATCGTTAATAGCCCGATTTACAAAGATTATGTTATAAGCAAGGATGGCAAAACATCAAGTATTGTAGTTTATTTAAAAAAAGATGAGAGGTTAGCAGAATATATTAAGGTTAAAGATAAATATTTTAATCAGTCTGTGGAAACCGGTTTATCAAAAGAGGATAAAATAAATTATAAAAAATTTATTGAAGAGTACGAAGACTATAAGAATCTTTATAATATAAGAAATAATCAAAATATAACTGAAATTAGAGACGTAATAAATAGATATGGTATTAACGCAAAAATACATCTCGGCGGAATACCAATGATTTCTAATGATATGATGAATTATATTAAAAGTGACATTATTGTTTTTGGAATTGGTGTATTTATTTTTATCATTTTGACTTTATGGTTCATTTTTAAAAATTTGAAGTGGGTGGTAATGCCTTTGTTGGGATGCTCTACATCAGTAATAATAATGATTGGATTACTAGGTTTAATTGGATGGAAAGTTACAGTAATTTCGTCAAATTTTATTGCTTTGATGTTAATACTTAATATGGCAATGAATATTCACGTAACTGTAAGATTTTTACAATTAAAAAAAGAACTACCCCACCAAGCTAATGACGAAACTGTATTTGAAGCTAGCAAAAAAATGATGCTTCCAATACTTTATACTGTCTTAACAACAATTTGTGCTTTTCTTTCTTTAGTATTTAGTGGAATTAAGCCAATTATTGATTTTGGGTGGATGATGACATTAGGTTTAATTGTATCTTTACTAGTAACTTTTTTATTATTGCCGTCTTTGATAAGTCTTCTTACATCTGATAGTGAAATTAATATTAAAGATACAGAAAAATCATTAATCACAAAAGCCCTAGCCTCTTTTACAAAAAAAAGCCAAATACTTATTTTTGCATCTACTTTGTTAATAATTTTAGTAAGTGTAATTGGAATTTTTAAACTTGAAGTCGAAAATAGTTTTATTAATTATTTTGATAAAGAAACAGAAATTTACAAAGGAATGAAAAAAATTGATGATGATTTAGGTGGTACTACTCCTTTAAATATAATCATTAATTTTCCAATCAAACAAAAAGATGAAAAATCAGACGATGAATTCGACGAATGGGAAAATGATAATGACCCTGACGAAGAAAAATCTAAATATTGGTTTACAAGAGATAAAATGGATAAAATCATTAAAGTCCATGATTATTTAGACTCCTTACCTGAAATTGGAAAAGTTCTTTCTTTTGGATCAATTTTGAGGGTGGCGGAAGATTTAAATAAGAAAGAACTACAAAGTTTAGAGATTGCAGTTTTATACAGTAAAATACCTGAGGCAATAAAAGAAGAGATAGTTTTGCCATATATATCTGTAGAGAAGGATCAAGCAAGGATAAGTGTTCGAGTAAAAGACTCTCTAAATAATTTAAGAAGAAATGATCTTATTAAAAAAATTAATTTAGAATTAAATACTAAATTAGGATTAGAAAAAGATGAATATAAATTAGCTGGTGTATTAATTTTATTTAATAATTTGTTACAAAGTTTATTTAAATCCCAAATACTCACATTAGGTATAGTTATATTAGGTATTTACTTTATGTTTTTTATATTATTTAGAAATATTACACTCTCTTTTATAGGTGTGGTGCCAAATTTTATTGCCGCTTTTTTTATTCTTGGAATAATTGGTTTAATTGGAATTCCGTTAGATATGATGACAATTACTATAGCAGCAATTACTATTGGAATTGCAGTAGATAATAGTATTCATTATATTTATAGATTCAAAGAAGAATTTAAAAAAATAAATAACTATCATGAAACATTGGATAGATGTCATAGCACTGTGGGTGTTGCAATATTAAACACATCGATTACAATCGTATTTGGTTTTTCAATATTAGTATTATCTAATTTTATTCCAACGATATATTTCGGAGTTTTTACTGGTATAGCAATGTTATTGGCAATGCTATCAGTTTTAACGTTATTACCAAAATTAATAATTTTTTTTAAACCTTTTGGTGAAGAAGTTAATAATTTTGAATGATGATAAATTTTTTTGAACAGACAATTAAAAGCATAAATTTATTTGATATTTTTTTCCTGATAGTGCTTTTTTATTTTGTATTACAATGCTTCATTAAAGGTTTTTCATTAAGCTTAATTTCTTTTATGAAATGGATTTTATCCACAATAGTTACGATAATTTTAGTACCAAAATTTCAACCAATAGTTAGTGAATATATTCAGTCAGAATTTATTAACAACGTAGGATTAGGGGTTTCAATATTTATCTTTACACTTTTTACAACAATTTTAATTGGAAAAACTTTAAGCAGAGCGGTTACCTGGACGGGTGTGGGGTCAATAGACAAAGGATTTGGATTTTTATTTGGTTTTTTTAAAGGTTACGTGGTTTCTGTTTGTTTGTTTTCTATTTTAAATTGGTTTTATCCTTATCAAAATTGGGGTATATCAGCAGATGAGGCATTTTCATTTGATTTTGTTATGAAAGGAAGTCAAGTATTAATAGAGGAATTTCCAACTAGTGAAGATATAATTGACACAAAAGAAAAAATTGAAAAAATTTAATTTAGATAAATTAAGAGAAGAGTGTGGTATTTTTGGAATATCAAATCACGAGGACGCGTCTGCATTGGTTGCTCTTGGACTCCACGCTTTACAACATAGAGGGCAAGAAGGTTGTGGTATAGTGTCATTTGATGGAAAAAATTATCATTCCGAAAAGAGACAAGGTTTAGTTGGCGATCATTTCACAGACTCTGAAACATTAAAAAAATTACCTGGAAAGTTTGCTATCGGTCATAATCGATATTCTACTACTGGAGAAACTTCTATAAGGAATATACAGCCCTTTTTTGCAGATCTTCACATGGGAGGACTTAGCATAGCACACAACGGTAATTTAACGAATGCTTTATTACTTAGAGAATCTCTCGTTAAAGACGGAGCTATTTTTAGAACCACAAGTGATACAGAAACAATAGTTCAGCTTATTGCAAAGTCAAAAAGAGAGAAATTTACTGACAAGTTAATAGATGCTCTTTTTCAAATACAAGGTGGATATGCTCTAGTTATGCTTACAAATAAAAAACTAGTAGGTGTAAGAGATCCATTTGGAATCAGACCGCTAATATTAGGTAAATTAAAAGACTCTTTTATCTTTGCGTCAGAAACTTGTGCTTTAGATATAGTTGGAGCTACTTTTATTAGAGAAGTGTCCAATGGAGAAATAGTAATCATAGAAGATAAAAAAATTAAATCTATTAAGCCTTTCCCGGTTCAAAAACAGAGACCTTGCGTTTTTGAATATATATATTTTGCTAGACCAGATAGTTTAATTAACAACAAGTGTGCTTATGAATACAGAAAAAACCTAGGTATTCAATTAGCGAAAGAAACAGATACAAAAGCAGATTTAGTTGTTCCTGTCCCAGACTCAGGAGTGCCCGCGGCGTTGGGGTATGCAGAGCAGTCTAAAAAACAATTTGAATTAGGATTGATTAGAAATCATTATGTTGGAAGGACATTTATTGAACCGACACAAAATATTAGAAGTTTGGGTGTAAAGCTTAAACTTAGTCCTACCAAGACAATTGTTAAAAATAAATCCATAATATTGATAGATGACTCTCTTGTTAGGGGAACCACTTGTCATAAAATAATAAAAATGCTTTATGAAAGTGGTGCAAAAGAAGTTCATGTAAGAATAGCTTGCCCAGAAATCAAATATCCTGATTTTTATGGTGTTGATATGCCTACCAAAAAAGAATTACTAGCTTATGAAAAAAATATTGATGAAATGTGTGAATATATTAAAGCAACATCTTTAAAATTTTTAAGTTTGGACGGACTTTATAAGGCTCTTATTAATCAAAGTAGAAATCCAACATTTCCACAATTTAGCGATCACTATTTCACTGGAGATTATCCGATACCAGCTCATGATAATATTAGAGGAGTAAAAGTTGAGCAATTATCGTTGTTAAGTGGAAAATCCAGCAGTTAATTTATAACTACTAATTTATTTTTATTATCTACAAACATGATTGATTTGTTTACGACTATTGGCAATGAGTTAATTTTTGCTGGTAGTTTTTCAATATTTTCTAATTCCCCATTTATCTTAAATTCAATCTTAAAGGAATTTTTCATAAAAAATGAAATTTTATTATTCATGAGAAGCATTTCGTAAAATATTAAATTTTTTTTCTTTGAGTTCAAAAAATTAGAAACTTTTTGCGTAACATCGTATGAATAAATTATCCTATTGGAAGTCAAATCTATTGCAAGAATCAAATTATTTTTTGTGATTAATAAAAAATGGTTATTGTTAATAATTGGTTTTAGATTAGAAGAAAAATTATAAGTCTTAATGATTGATCCATTGATAGCGTTAATTAGATAAGTGTTATTATTTGATGAAACTATTATTTTATCTTTGTAATTAACAATCTGATTTCCAAAAAAAAGATCTGTAGTATTTAAATTAGTCGATTGTTTCAAGTTTAAAAACCAATTAATTTTCATATTATCAATATTGATAGAATATAAAGATCCAAAAGAATTTAAAAACAGTATATCATTATTATTTAATGAAAGATTATTAACGAAACTATTATGAACTATAGTTTCCTCAGTTGGTATAATATTAAGTAAATTTCCATTAGTTTTATCCAAAAAAATCAGGCTGTTTTTTTGATCAGAGATAATAATCTTATTTTTCTTAATTTTTAAATTTGATCTGAAGGGGATTTTGTAGTTTTTTGCCCATATAATTTTATTATCATTTATATTTAAGGCATATGCATAACCTAGGTTATCTCCGACA
>JAOHFJ010000021.1 GCA_028097945.1 Candidatus Pelagibacter sp. | reverse complement strand
AAATATAAATCTTTAAGAATAATCTTAAAAAGCTTTGGTAAAATTTTAATAGTTAATGAGAGATTAATGTTTGATGTGAATTTCAAAGAATATAAATACGATAAAAATCTTAGAAAAAAAATTCAAGTATCGCCAAAAGATGACTTTGATAAAATTTTTAATGAAATCAATAGAATTTTATTTCCTGGATCATTTCTTGAAAATTTTAATCAAAACTTAAGAAAAATAAAATATTATCAACAACATTTAAAAAATCTTGGAACAGGCATGTGTCTTAATAATAATGATCAGTATAAATTGTTAGCAGCTGAAATGCAGAATGAAAAAGGTAAATTAATTTCGTTTCAACATGGAGGAAATTTTGAAAAATTTAATTATAGTATTCAAGATGAAATGGAAAAAGATTACTGCTGGAAGAGATTTTTGTGGCATCAAAAAGGGGGCCTTGGAGATACATATTTATCAAAATTTAAACAAATTGAACATAATTCGAAAAAAAACAATATTTTGTTATTGCCGACTATGAATAAATTTAATGATTGTTCTTTAACAGTGTTTAATAGATCATTGAAAAAAAAATATAATCCTTTTTCAAATTTAAATTACCTTTTTTACAAAAGTTTGAGTTACGATAAAAAACAAAAAACAGTCATTAAACTTTTTCCTTCAAAAACTAGCTTTCGTGTCGAAAAAATATGGAGAAAAAAATTTGGTAAAAATTTAAGAATTCATTCAGAATTAAATAAAAAATCATATGATTTTTACAAAAAATCGCGAATAATAGTTTTAGATGATATTTCAACACCAATTTACGAGACTATGTATCTTAATATTCCAAGTATTTTAATACTAGAGGATTTACATGAATTTAAAAAAGAATTTCAAAATAAGATTAAGAAATTATCAAAACTGAATTTTTATTTTAAAAGCCCGATTTCTGCAGCTTCTTTTATAAACAAAAATATTAATAATATTGACGAGTGGTGGAGTAATATTTCAAAGGATAAAGATTTTTTAAAATTTAAAAGAGAACTCTTCACTAAACAAAAAAAAAATCAAGATAATCAAATAATTAACATCTTATTAAAAAATTAAATGAAAAAAATTTTTCACATTTTAGATTATAAACATAGATTAAAATTTCTTTTTTTAATAAGTCTAATGGTTGTTGCTTCATTGTTAGAAATGTTAGGAATCAGTATTATTATTCCTACTTTAATGAGCTTGAGTGATGAAAATTTTTTTGAAAAATATTCTTTTTTAGCCCCAATAAACTCTTATTTAGGATTTCCAAGCAATGAAAAACTTGTTTTAATTTCTGCTCTTTTTTTGGGTTTTGTATATTTATTAAAAAACGTTTATATGCTGCTTTTTTATTGGATAGAGTCTCGCTTTTTATCAAGTGTAATTGAAAAAGTATCACAGAATTTATTAAAAACTTATTTGAATCAACCATTTAAGTTTCATTTGGAAACTAATTCATCTATTTTAGTCACGAGATTTAGATCAGATTTACCCTCTTTTAGATCTTCATTAATTGCTTTTTCCACTATTTTTACAGAAGGATTTATACTTTTAGGAATAACAATTTTTTTAGCAATATTTAATACAGGTGTGTTCTTTATAGTTTTTTCTTTTGTATTTTTAATTTCATTAATATTTTATTTATTTTTTAAAAAAACCTTTAAAAAATTAGGTTTTGAGAGGCAAGTTAATGAAACAAATCGATCAAAATCAATTCAAGAAAGTTTTGGAGCTATAAAAGAAATAAAAATTTCAAACATAGAAGGGATGTTTGTTAATTCATATAATATTTTATCTAACAAATTGATGAAAAATTTTGCAAGTATTAATTTTCTACAGTATTTACCAAGAATATTTTTTGAATTAATTGCAGTAGCAATTTTAATTGGAATAATTTTTTTTAGCACATATGATGCCAATTTATCATCCTCAATTCTTCCTGTAGTGGGAGTTTTTGTAGGTGCTGCTTTCAAATTTTTACCAGCAGCAAATAGAATAATTTCATCTTTTAACAGAATTAAATACAGTATGAGGTCCATTGATTTACTAAAAAAAGACCTAGATTTAAAAAAAGAAATAAAAGATTTAAATCAAATAACAGACTTTGCAAAAATTAATTTAAAGAATGTAAATTTTGATTATGCAAAAAAAGAAATTATTAAAGATTGTAATTTGACAATTAACAAAGGAGATAAAGTTTTTGTTTATGGTGATACTGGATCAGGAAAATCCACATTAATTGATTTGTTATTAGGATTAAAAGAAATCTCCAAGGGAGAAATATATTTTGATGAAACCGATTTTTCAAACAAAAATTTTAGTTTAAGTAAAATTGTTGGTTATGTGCCTCAATCAGTATTTTTATTTGATAACAGTATCAAAAATAATATAACTCTTTTTGATTTAAATCATGATAATAGAAAACTTAATTACTGCTTAAATATAGCAAAATTAAGCAAATTCATTAATAATTTAGATGAAAAACTTGAAACATTTGTAGGTCAAAATGGAATAAAAATTTCAGGTGGACAAAAACAAAGACTAGGAATAGCAAGGGAAATTTACAAGGATCCAAAAATATTTATTTTTGATGAAGCTACAAACGCCTTAGATGAGGAGACAGAAGATGATCTTATTAAAAACTTTTTAAAAATAATTGAAAAAAAAACATTCATTATGATCTCTCATAATCTTAAATTATCTAGATATTTCAATAAAAAATTAAAGTTAGTAGACGGGAAACTAAATGAGTCAAAATAATATTTCTCAAAAACCATTAATTATAATTCCAGCTAGGTCAGGTTCAAAAAGACTTAAAGATAAGAACATTTTACCTATAAACGGTGTTCCTATGTTAGCCTATGTAGCTAAAGTAGTAAAAAAATCAAAATTTGCGCCATTAATATATGTTTCTTCTGAATCTTTAAAAATTAAAAAAATATGTGAAAAATATAAAATTAATTTTATCAAGAGGCCAAAAAAACTTTCTAAAGACGACGTAGAAAAACAATTAGTCATTGTTCATGCAGTAAAACTATTAGTAAAAAAACTAAAAATTCGTCCAAAAATTATTATTTCCCTCCAACCAAATTCTCCAGAAATAAAAGTTAAAGATTTAGATAAAGCAATAATTTTTTTTTCCAAATGCTTTACAAAAAAAAAAAATAAGGAATTAATTACAGTAGGGAAAGATTATATGCAAAATGCAGCATTTAGAATAATGACTTATTCAGCTGTATTTCAAAAATCGTTAAGTACGAACATATGTATTTTTAAAACTAATTACACAGATATTCATACAAAAAAAGAATATATTAAAGTTCTCAAAAAAATATGAAGAAAAGTATCAGTTGCGCGATCTTTATATCAGATGTTGGCTTTGGCCATATGGTTAGACAAAGACAAATAATTTTTGAATTAAAAAAGAAAATAAGAAATATAGATATTACAATTTTTCATCAAAAAAATTTAAACGTTATTAGAAAAACTTTTAATAAAAGAGTTAATTATATAAACAATTTTAATAATATAAAATTAAATAAAACGTCAAAAGGATTTTTAGATAAAAAAAAAGCAATTCACGATTTAAAAAAATGGCCAAAAAAAACCGAAGTTTTTTTGAATAGAAATGAAAAGAAATTAAAAAAATTTGATTTTTTTATATCGGACTTGGTTCCTGAGATTTCTTATTATGCTAAAAAGATAAACAAACCATGCTTTTCAATTTGTCATTACACTTGGGATTGGTTTTTCAACAGACTAGTAAATCATAAAAAAGTAGTTGCTATAAATCTGATGAAAAAATACACAAAAATGTCAACTAAAATCTACTTTCCTCCTTTAACTAATCATGAAATTTTAAAAGATTATAAAAATAAAAAAGAAGTTAGCTTTATAACTAATAAATTAAAATTAAAAAAAAATAATTTACAAAAAAAATTTAAAATTTTAATAATGAATAATGGAACAGAAACTTTGACACATTTAATCAATAATATAATAATTATGTTATCAAAAATGAAACACTATAAGTTTTTTATCTCGACTGGAAAATTAAGTCTTGAAAAAAGGAGGCAGATAAATAAGATTAAAAATATTTTTTTAATTGATAGTTCACTCAAACAAATGTATTCATTTATTAATAAGGTTGATTTAGTATTAGCAAGAGGCGGATATAATACTATTTCAGAATGTCTAATATTAAAAAAACCATCGATTTTATCTTACGAAAATAAAAATCCTGAAATTTTTGAAAACTTAAAAATAATGAGAGAAAAAAAATATTCTGGTACTATGAATTACAAAGATTGGAGTTATAAAAATTTTAGAAAAAAATTAGAAAATTTTTTAAAAAAAGATTTCTTTCAAACAAAAAAAATTTTATCAAGAAAGAAGTTCAAAAATAATGGTGCTAAAGAAATAGTAAATGATATTAAAAAGGAGTTGAAAAAATTTTATGACAAAAATTATTGCTGAATTGTGCCAAAATCATAAGGGAGATTTAAAGATTCTAAAAGAGATGGTTCATGCTGCTGCGGAGTCAGGTGCAGAATATTGTAAAATTCAATCAATAAAATCCTCTGAATTAACTCATCGAAAAAAATTTGATGAAGGAAAATTTGAAAATGGAAAAACGATAGTCACAAAACGACCTTATGCAGATGAATTAAAGAGACTTAAACCTCTTGATCTGACAGAGGACGCACATTTTAAATTTTTAGAGTATTGTACCGAATATAAAATAAAACCCACAACAACAATATTTACACGATCGAGATTAGAATTTATTGAAAAAATGAATTTAGATTTGATTAAGATTGCTAGTTTTGATTGCGCTTCACATAAGATGATCGAAGAAGTTTCGAAAACAAAAATTAAGCATATAGTGGTTTCTACTGGGACGGCACATGATTCAGAGATAGAGAGAACTGCTGAGATTTTAAAAAATTCTGGTAAAAAATTTACCTTATTGCATTGTGTTTCAATTTATCCAACACCATTACAGTTTGCAAATCTTAACAGAATTAATTTTCTAAAAAATTTTTCAGACTCCGTCGGTTTTAGTGATCACTCAAGAACTGAGGAAGATGGAATTAAATTATCTGTTGCGTCTTTATTATTTGATATTGATTTTATAGAAAGACACTTTACGATAATTGATAAATCATCAACAAAAGATGGAGTAGTTTCTTTAAATCCAAAAGAATTAAAAAATTTAGTTGATCTTGCAAAAAGTGATAAAAAGACAATAAAAGAATATTTGGATGAAAATTTTAAAGATCAGGAGATTTCGCTTGGAAAAGAAAAAAGAGAACTCTCTCATGAAGAACTACTTAATAGAGACTATTACAGAGGTAGATTTGCCAGCATAAATGCAAAAGGGGAATATGTTTATAACTGGGAAAATAGAGATTTTAACTAAAATTTAATGCAACCAAGTTTAAATTTTTACAATAAATGTCCTAATTGTAAGTCCTCAAAAAAAAAAATTACAAAAGAAGGGTATAAAAACAGATACTCAGAGCAGTTAAGCAATTTTTTTAATGAAGATGAAAAAGAATTCAACTTAAAATTCAAAAATTATAAGTGTCAAAATTGTAATTTAATTTACAAATCACAATGGTTTAAAAAGAAAGAGCTTAATTTAATATTTAATAATTTAATACCTATTCACCCTAAAGGATGGGATAAGCTAAGTAAAAAATTTACAAAAAAAAATTTTATTACTCAAATTAAAAAAATGAACATTCTTATAAAAAATAAAAATAATAATAATTTTAATAAAACAAAAAGAGAAATATTGTCTTTTATTGACTCAATTAAGGATAATAAAAAAGTAAAAAAATTAAGAAATAACTTAATAAAAAACTTAAATAATCAAGACTCACGCAAAATTTTAAAAATTTCAAGAGTATTATCTAAAAAAATTGTAGAACCCTCTGAATTTTCAAGATTTAGAGGATTTGAATCTAAAAATTTAATTAAACATATTGAGTCCAAAATTGGTACTATTGAAACTTATTCGGAAATAGGATGCCCGCTATGGGGCAATTTAGAATTTCTCTCAAAAAAAAAAATAGAATGTTCATACATAAGAGGAAATAAATATGAGTTTTGGGGTAAAAATTGTATGAAAAATAATATTAATTGTAAAAAAAAATTAAATTCAAAAATTAAAAGAATTAGCGATATTAAAAGATGTGCATTTAGCACAAAAAAAGATTTTATCGGTATTTTTTTATATTTAGATCATGTTGTTTCACCAATTAATTTTTTTAGAAGTATATTTGCAAATTTCAGAGCATGCGGAGTAATATTAGAAAATTCTAGGTCCGGTGTCCCTATTCAGCATTTTTCGGGTTGGTCTAAGAAAACTTTTCAATTTGTATCAAAAAAATTTAATAAGAAATTGGATAACTCTTTTAAAGAAATTGAAAAATCAGATAAATCTCTTTTTCTACTTTATTAAAAATGATTAAATTTTCTAAAACTTACTCAAATATTTTTGAAATTAAGGAAGATTATATTAAAAAAAATAATCAAGAACTGCGGGAAATAATTAAAATAAACAAGTTTTATAGCAAGCAAAAAGTTAGAAATAAATGTAAAATATGTAATACGAAATTAGGACTTCCTATTTTTCGGTCATTTGGAATACCGTATATATTTTGTAAAAATTGTAATCATCTTAATGGGCGATATCAAGATAATAAAAAATTTCACAAATTTTTATATTCAGGTGGATCAAAAAAACTTAATTTTGGAAAAATTTACCTTAAGAACTATGCAAAGATCGTAAAAAATATACATAATCCAAAAGCAAATTTTTTAAAAGATGTTGTCAAAAAAAAATTAAATGTTCTTGACTTTGGTTCGGGCGCAGGACATTTCGTCAAAGCATGTAGTAATAAAAAAATTAATGCATGGGGTGTAGAAGAAAACTATCTTTTGCACACATTTGCTAAAAAACAAATTAAAGACAAAGCACTTTTAGCTAAAGATTACAAACTTGAGGACTTGATAAAAAAGTTCAATATAAATTGTATTTCTTTAATATTTGTTTTGGAGCATTTGCCTGATCCCCATTATATATTTAAATTATTTAAAAAAACAAACCTTAAATATCTTTATATTTCTGTTCCATTGGCTTCTCCCTTAATTTTTTTTGAGAATGTTTTTAAAAATGTTTACCCAAGACACTTGGGTGGTGCCCACACTCATTTGTTTACTAATGAGTCGTTAAATTATTTAAAAAAAAAGTACAAATTAAAATTAATTGGTGAATGGTGGTTTGGCACCGAATTTGCAGATCTGTATAGAAGTTTAATTGTTAATTACAGTTTTAAAAATAAAAAGGAATATTTAAATAAAGTGAATAAATTTTTTTTAGGAAATATAGATAAATTTCAGTCAATATTTGATAAGCAAAAAATGTCTTCTGAAGTGCATTTAATTTTCAAAAAATAGTTCAAATTAAATGATTAGTACAATAATCGATATATTAAATTCTATAGTTGTATCTGCTTTTAAGATTAAT
>JAOHFJ010000022.1 GCA_028097945.1 Candidatus Pelagibacter sp. | reverse complement strand
CTAAATTTTTTTTTAAAATGAAGACCTATAAAGTGCCTTGCTGTTATGATTGCAAAAATAGCTATAAAAAAAATTATTAGAAAAGTTTTAATTTTTGATGAAGTTTTCATATTTTTTTTTTAATCTAATCCGTACTCTGCCCATGAACCGTCATAGATAATAGGTTTTTTACCACTTATAATAGAATTAGCTAGACCTAAAATGCATGCTGTAACTCCAGAACCACATGTAAAAGCCATTTCTTTTTCAATTGATACTTTTTTTGATTTGAAAATCTCAATTAAGTCCTCTTTTTTTTTTAAAGTTCTATCTTCTCTTAAAAGTTTTTGAAACGGCAGGTTAATTGATCCTTTGATGTTTCCGCTTCTAAGTTCTTTTCGAGGTTCAGGCTGTAAACCTAAAAATCTTTGTTCTCCTCTGGCGTCCAGCAATTGAAATTTATTATTAGTAATATTTTGATTTACTTCATCTTTATTTATTACAAGAGATTTAATTTCAGCTGCAATATATTTAGATCTAATAGCGCCAACTATTTCTATTGTAGTGGGACGTTTTTCATCTGTCCATTTTTTAAAACCTCCATCTAATACTGAGATGAGTTTTGGGTCATGGCCAAAATATAAAAAAGTGTACCAAACCCTACACGAACTAAAAACATCTGAGTTGTCATAGACAATTACGTGATCTGAATTAGATATTCCTAAACCAGATACAATCATTTCCCAATCTTCTTTCGACGGAAGCATATGTGGAAGATTAGTTTTTTGGTTTGAATTTTTATCTATATCAAAGAATATAGAGTTAACAATATGTTCTGTTTTGTACTCTTCAAATGAATTTCTATTAGCATTTGGAAGATGCCAGCTAGCATCTAAAATTTTTACTTTTTTAATATTCTTATCCAACCAGTCTGTAGTTACCAATTGCTTCATTATCGGTTTTTTTCAATATATTTTTGATGATATTCTTCAGCTTTACTATAGTTTTTAATTTTTGATATATTCGTCTGAATTTTACCATCTAATTTTTCGTTAAATTCTTTTAAAACTTCCAAAGCTTCTTGTTTCTGTATTTCATCCTCATAAAAGATTTCACTTCTATATTGAGTTCCAACGTCTGGAAATTGCATATCTTTTTGTGTTGGATCGTGCATTTTAAAAAATAAATCTAATATTTTTCTAAACGAAATTTTATTCTCATCAAAAGTAAGCCTTACAACTTCAGCATGTCCAGTGTTTCCTGTGCATACTTCTTCGTAGGTTGTTTTTGCGCTACTTCCTCCTGCGTAACCTACTTCGGTTTTTAATATGCCTGGTTTGTTTTTAAAGTTTTCCTCAGGTTTCCAAAAACATCCAAGTGCAAGTGTACATTTCTGCATAAGTTATTTAATATATTTTGAAGAAGAAAGGATAGTAAATTGTTAACACAAAATCAAATAGGCGTATTGTACATGGTAGGAAGTGTAATCTGCTTCTCCATTATGGACATCTGTGTAAAATGGTTAGACTATTATCCAGTAGGCCAAGTTCTTTTTTTAAGATTTTTTATAGGATTTATTCCAATATTTTTTATCATACCAAAAGATAAAATATTTTCCTTTTACAAAACTTCACGTCCCGGTCTTCATGCTTTTAGAGCCATAAGCGGAGCGCTCGCAATAATTGCATTATTTTTAGGGCTAAGAGAATTGCCGTTAGCTGATGTAGTTTCATTAACATTCGGTGGACCAATATTCGTTACAATTGCATCAATCTTTTTTTTATCTGAAAAAGTTGGAATAAAAAGATGGTCAGCTGTATTTATAGGTTTCCTAGGGATGCTATTAATTGTTCAACCAGCATTTATAGACGTTAATTATTATTACATTACACCAATTGTATTTTGTATATTTTTTGCCTGTGTAGCTATTAGCGTTAGATCTTTATCTAAAACAGAAGCCAATTATACAATCGCATTTTATTTTACATTACTTTGCACTTTTTTGGGTTTAGGAACAATTTTCTTTACTGATTGGATAATGCCAACTTTCATAGATTTTGTTTTATTTTTTGTCCTTGGTTTATGTGGAAGTGTAGCCAATTTATTGTTAACCCAAAGTTATAGATTAGCAGAAGCATCACTTGTAACCCCAATAAAATATTTAAGTTTAGTTTTTGCAATTATTTTTGGATATTTTATCTGGAGTGAAGTACCAAAAATTTTAACATTGCTTGGAGCATCTTTAGTCATTGCTAGTTCTTTAATAATTTTTATGAGAGAGAATAAATTAAAGAAACAAATCGTTATACCGAGAACATGAGTAAGCCACCTAAATATTGGGCAAGAGCTAAGAAAATTTTATCCAAAAAAGATAAAGTAATGAAAAAACTTATAAGCGATTATAAAGACGGGAGTCTTGTAACGCGTAACGATGTTTTTTTTTCTCTATGTAAAAGTATAATTGGTCAACAAATTAGTGTTGCGGCTGCTGATTCAGTTTTTTTAAAATTTAAAAAAAAATGTAAAAATAAAATAAATGCTAGAACTGTAAGTAAATTATCATTTAGCAGTTTAAAAAGTTGTGGTTTAAGTAAACAAAAAGTTAAAGGCATAAAAGATTTAGCCAAAAGAACTCTAAATAAATCGTTCAAACCCAATTTAATAAAAAAAATGACAGATGAGGAAGCCATAGAATATTTATCTGATTTAAGGCAAATAGGCAGATGGTCAGCAGAAATGATATTGCTTTTTACTTTTAATCGATCAAATATATGGCCTTTGCAAGATATAGGATTACTAAGAGCTATTTCAAATAATTATAATAAGAAATACTTTCCTCCAAAGACATTCCTTAATAAGCTTTATAAAAAATTTACACCCTATTGTTCAGTAGCGACTTGGTATTTATGGCGATCAATAGATAACGAGCCAATACAATATTAAGCACCCTCAATAGTTTGATGGTGTCTTATAGCGTGACCTTTTAAAATTTCGTGTGCTTCTTGATATTCTTTTGATTTGTAAAATAAATTCGCTTCCTCGTAAGAGGGAAACTCGATTACGACAGTTCTAGGTGAACTTTCACCTTCGTTAGCAGTAGCTTTTCCTCCCCTGATTAGAAATTTGCCTTTATATTTTTCAACTGCGACTCTAGCTTTTACAGCATATTCTTTAAGCTTTTCCTCATTAGTTATATCTTTATAAACACAAACTACATAACCTTTCATTTACAACTCCTTAAAAATAAACTAATTTTTTTCATGGCAGATAAACTTATCGTTGATTGGAAAGAGTATAATCTAATCGTTGAAAAACTTGCAATACAAATCCATCAAAGTGGATTTAAACCTGACATGTTAATCGGTATTATGAGAGGGGGAGCTCCTATAATAGACGTGCTAAGCAGAGTATTTAAACTTAAATGTGCTTATTTAGCTGTAGAATCTTATTCGGGAGAAGGAACCGAAGATCAACAAGGTGAGTTAGTTTTCTCTAGAGAAATGAGTTCGACAGTTCAAGAAATGAAAGGAAATATTCTATTGTGTGATGATTTATCTGATACAGGAGTAACTTTAAATAAAAGTATTGATTGGCTTAAAAAATACCCTCCCTTACAAGGAAAAATAAAATCGATAAAGACAGCTGTTCTATGGAAAAAGAAAGACTCAACATTTGAGCCTGATTATTGTGCTCAGAAATTAAATAGTAACCCCTGGATTGTTCAACCTTTTGAACATTATGAGGAAGTAAGAGTAGAGGATTTAATTAAAAAACACCAAGGAAGTTAAAGGGCCAGCGTAAACCGGCCCTAAAATCATTAAGCTACGTAAAAGCTTAAAACACTAGCTGCTGCAATTACCCAAATTGCAGGCGAAGTCTTACCAAATTTACCAGTAAAAATTCTTATTAGTGCGTAAGCAATGAAAGCTAAAGCAATACCATTACTAATACTATAAGTAAGCGGCATAACAATCATAGCAAGCACAGCTGGACCAGACTCAGCTATATCGTTCCAATCTATATCGGTAATATTTCTTACGAATAAAATTGCGACATAAAGTAAAGCTGCTCCATCTATTTCTTTTGGCAAGCTTGTTGCTAAGGGTGCAAAGAATAAACAAGCTAGGAATAAAACACCAATGACCAAAGAAGTCATTCCTGTTCTTCCGCCTGCTTTTACACCTGAACCAGACTCTACATAACTTGTTACAGTCGTAGTCCCCATCATGGCTCCTGCAACTGTACCAACACTGTCTGACAACATTGCTTTATCTATGTCTTGCACTTTACCTTTTCTATCAACTTTTCCTGCAACATTAGCTACTGAAGTTAATGTTCCAGCTGTATCAAAAAAGTCAATAAATAATAAAGTGAAAACAATTGAGGCCATACCAGCAGTGAATGCAGCTTTAAGATCAAACTCAAACAGGTAAGTCATTGGAGGAATTGATCCTACCACCCCATTAAATTTAGCTAAACCAGTTGCCCATGCAATGATACTAAAAAGTAAAATACCTATTATAATATTTCCTTTTACTTTCATTTTCTCTAGAACAATCATGAACACGAAAGTTGCACATGCTAGAAGCACTAAAGGATTTTTAATATCACCTAATGTAACTAATGTTACAGGGTGATCACCAACCACTCCCATAATCTCCAGACCGATAATTGCTAAGAATAATCCGATACCAGCACCTATTCCAAGTTTTAAACTCTTTGGAATCGAGTTAATTAACCAAGCTCTAATTGGCGTTAATGATATTGCTAAGAAGATTACACCAGCAACAAGAACAGCACCTAATGCGGCTTGGGGCGTGTAACCTTGTCCAGCAACAACGCCGTAAGCAACAAATGCGTTGATACCCATACCTGGCGCTAATCCTACCGGCCAAGTTTTTCCATGGAATGCCATGATAAAACAAGCTACAGCGGTTGCTAAAATTGTTGCAGTGAATACTGCTCCAAAATCAAAAAAACCTTTTTCTGGTCCGGCAAATTCACCAGAGAGAATAAAAGGATTTAAGAACATAATGTATGCCATTGTAAGGAAAGTTGTTACACCAGCGATTACTTCAGTTCTAAAATTTGTTTTGTGTTTTCTATACTCAAAATATTTATTCATCATAAAATTAAACCTCCGTTATGAGGTTATTACTCTATAAGCACAATAAAATCTTAACTAAATTACTCATAGCTGCTGCGATTCAACTAATAGTAAATATATCTGTTTATAACTTTTCGTTATAACATAGGGAAAAATGAAAAATTTATTCGTCACAATTTTATGCACAATTTTATTTATTTTATTAGCTGGATGTCAGACAGTAACGCAAAAAATTGACCAAACTACAGAATTAGAAAAAAAAGAATTAAGCAAATGGTTAAATAAATCTGAGGGAGATCTCAAAAGTTTTTATGGGCAACCTGACAAAGTGGAATTTTTAAAAACTAGAAATAGAAATTACGTTTATTTTACTGAAAAATATAAGATTAAGTGTGAGAGAAAATTTGAGGTAAATCCTAAAAATATTGTAGTGGGTTTTAGCAGTAAAAATTGCTTTTAAATTACCTGCGGAGAATACACTCCGCAAGCAAGGTAAACTTATTTTATTTCAATAAGTCTTTTTTTCTTTATTTCTGGGATGATTTTTTCACAAGAAATTGTTAGCAAACCATCTTTTAATTCAGCACCATTTACTTTCACATCGTCTGCAATTGTAAATGATCTAGCAAAAGATCTTTGCGAGATTCCTCGATGAATAACTTCACCACCATCTTTTTCTTCTGATCTTTTAACTTCTTTTGTTTTCACTGTTAAAAGATTATCTTCATATTCAACTTCAACATCATCTTTATTAAAGCCAGCAACTGCTACTTCAATAGCATACTTATCTTTGCCTGCCTTTCGGATGTTGTATGGCGGATAGTTGCTTTGAACAGCAAGACTGCCATTACCTAACATTGACTCAAATTGATCAAACATATCATCGAATCCAATGCTAAAAGGTCTAAGTGAATTAAAGATCGATAGATCCTTACTTGTCATATTTCCTCCTTTGTTAGCAAGGTTTATTATTGGTCCCAGTTGGCAACCAATAATTTAGATATGGTAATTGATTTTAAATTTTAAAGCTCTTTAGTTTAAAATTTTTCCAGACTTTAAAATAAAAGAATACTCTTCGGCTAATTCTGTGATTGCATTATCTCTTCCACTCATACCACCATGACCAGCAGCTTCCATTTTACACTTTAGTAATTGAGTATTATTATCAGTTTTAATATCTCTAAGTTTTGCAATATATTTTACAGGCTCAGAATAAAGAACACGGTTATCAAATAAAGATGTTGTAATTAACATTGAAGGATAATCTTTTTTTTCAAGATTATTGTAGGGCGCGTAAGATAGAATATATTCAAAATATTCTTTGCTCTTAATAGGATTTCCCCACAGTTCCCATTCAGCTGGTGTTAAGGGTAATTTATCATTCAACATTGTTGTCATTGTATCAACGAAAGGCACAAGAAGAAGCATTGAAAAAAATAAATCAGGTGCCATGTTGGCTACCGCGCCGCCTGTGAGTCCACCAGCACTTCCACCATAAAAACAAAGTCCACCTTTATATGTATAGCGTTGTTCTATTAAATGATTTGCACAAGCGATGTAGTCTAAAAAAGTATTTTTTTTTAATTTCTTTTTTCCTTCTTCATGCCAAACATCACCAAGATCTCCACCACCTCTTATATGTGCTATGGCAAAAGTAATTCCTCTATCAACAAGACAAAATCTTGAAGCGCTAAAAGATGGAGAGATACTATGTTTGTAAGCGCCGTATGCATAAAGTAGCACTTTTGACTTTCCGTCCTGTTTAGCATTTTTTAATCTGACCAAACTTATAGGAATCATTCGTCCGTCATGAGACTTTGCTTTAATTCTTTCAACAACATATTTTTTAGGATCATGTCCTGAAGGGATTTCAGTTTCTTTTACTAATTTTTTTTCTTTTGAAACAATATCGTATTCATAAATCTTACCAGGCGTAGCCATACTTTCCCAACCTACTCTAATTTTTGTAGTATTCGTATCTTTTTGCATCAAAGAAGCTCCGGGTACACCTATTGCTTCGTCAGAAATTTTTATTTCTTCTTCTGCATTAGTTTTTATGTTTCTTACATATAATTTAGAGATAGCATCAGATTTCTCTGCTCGTAAAATGTAATCGTCTAGAAAATCTAAACCTCCGATCACTGTCTCTTTTTTGGCAGGTAAAAAAGTCTCAAGTTTATCAATTTGATCAGTTTTACATCTCAGTATTTTGTAATCTCTAGCATCTTCATTTGTATGTACATAAAAATAATCTTTCCAAGAGTCGAGTGAATATCTAACGTCTTTTTTTCTTTTTTTAAATAAAGTTGGTTTTATATCTACAGCATTAGAAGAAAAATAATATTCTTCAGTTGTAATATGATCTGAAGTTGAAATTATAAAAAACTTTTCA
>JAOHFJ010000020.1 GCA_028097945.1 Candidatus Pelagibacter sp. | reverse complement strand
ATTTTTAATTTTTGTTTTTTTTGCAATAGTTAAACCTACATAGCCTGTACCGCAGCCCAGGTCTAAAATATCAGATTTTTTCTTTAAAGTTTTAAGAGAACTCTGTACCAGAAGAGATGTCGTAGCATTTGGTTTAAAAACTTTTTTTTCCTCTTTAATCATAATAATTTATTCCATTTAATTAACGCCGAACCCCAAGATAAACCAACTCCATATCCCGCAATTATAATATTTTTGTTAATTGATATCTTTCTTCTTGTATACGCATCTTTTAAAGCTATTGGTATAGAGGCTGAGATTGTATTTCCGACTTTTCCATAGTTTTCAAAAGTATTATTTTTTTTGATTGATAATCTTCTATTTATGTTATCCAAAATATATTTACTTGCTTGATGAAAAATAAATTTATGAATATTTTTTTTATTTATCTTTATTTTCTTTAAAAGTTTATTTACATTATTGGGAACCACGTCCATTGCAAAGGTTAGAACTTTTGCTCCATTCATTGTGATTTCGTTTGTACCGGTTGGTAACTCCAATGCATCGGCACCTGAACCGTCCGCACCAAGTTCAAATGGACCTATTCTATTTTTTGCACTCTTTGAAATTAAAATTGCAGATGCAGCATCAGAAAATATTGGTCTACAAGCAGTGTTCGTTTTGCTAATGTACTTAGTATAGGTATCAGCACATATTATAATTCCATTTTTGGCCTGCTTCGACTCTATTAAACTTGATGCCATTCTTAAAGCATAAATAAACCCCGAACAACCTAAATTCATATCAAAAGCAATAATTTCATTTCTAAGTTTAAGCTTATTTTGAATTATACATGCAGATGTAGGGATTCTAAAATTTGAAGTTTGAGTTACTAATATTAAAAACTCAACTTTATTTTTTGGGAACTTTTTAAGCAATTTATTAGTAGCTTTAATACTAATATCTATTACAGTCTCGTTTTTGCTAGATAAGTATCTGTTATTGATTCCAGTTTTTTCTTTAATTCTATCAATGTTTACCTTGGGATTATTTTTTTTAAATCCAGAATTATTCTCTATGTTTTTTGGAAGGTAATATTCAATTGCTGTTATTTTTGATCCTATCATGGATTTTAAAATGATCTTATTAGTTTAAGTGATTTTTCTATAGTTATTCTAGACAGTTTAGAGAGAATGTCGTTGTCAATTTTTTCTATCGCTTCATCAAAATTAATAATTTTTGATGAGTTTTTTTTAATGAAAGAAACAAAATTCAAAAAATTTTCATCATTCATATAATTCAAATGCACTTGAGTGCTTTGAATTCCAAATGGAAGTATTCTTTCTTTATAAAAAAGTTGAGGTATAAAATTTATTTCAAATTCACTATAAGGCTTTAGTCCGTATCCATCGATAACATAATCTATACCGTTTATTTTTAAAGCTTTAAAAGTATTAAGATCATAGGTATGATTAGGGGCAAAAAAAGATCTTATATTTATTTTTTCTTTGCTAAATATCTTTAATCCTTCCTCTATTTTTTTTTTTTGGTACTCAAAAGGATGTCCGTAAAATTCTGATTTTCCACCGTAACCAAAAAAGTCATTTTTTTTTGTATCTGTATTATAAACATGATCGAAACCATGCATGGATATCTCCCATCCTTTGTTTTGCCAAGATCTTACTTGACTCCAAAAATCATCATTTTTTTCATATTTCAAAAATTCTTTATCTTTGTTGTTTGGAATTACCCCTATTAGAGGTTTTATATTAAGCTCATCAAATAAAATTTCACATTTATTGATTAAATCCCATTTCATATGAGCTGCAATGTCATCAATCCTAATCAACAAACCTGTACTGTTTTTAAAAGGACTCAATTTTCTCATAATTTAAATATTTTACTATATTTGAATTAATTAAAATACAGAGATATTTTCGATTATTCAAATTAGATTTTATTCAGGCTGAAGCTTGTTTCATAGATAATTTAACTTTACCTCTATCGAAACCAACAACTTTAACTGACACCTCATCGCCTTCTTTAACAACATCGCCAACTTTAGCTACTCTTTTATCAGCTAATTCTGAAATATGAACAAGTCCATCTTGTTTTCCCAAGAAGTTTACAAATGCTCCAAACTCCATAATTTTCACGACCTTTCCTTTATAAATTTTTCCCATTTCTGGTTTCGCAATTAAATTTTTAATAAATTCTATTGCTTTATTTCGTGAGGCTTCGTCTGGTGCTGCAACTGTTACTTCCCCCGTATCTTTTACATCAACTTTTGCGCCTGAAGTTTCAACAATTTCTCTTATAGTTGCTCCACCTTTACCAATCACGGTAGCGATATCTTTTTTATCAACTTTTACCGTTTCCATTTTAGGTGTGTGTTTTGAAAATTCTTTTCTCGATGTTTTAATAGCTTTATTCATTTCAATAAGAATGTGCTCTCTTCCACTTTTTGCCTGGTCTAATGCCTTTTCCATGATTTCAAAGGTTATTCCTGTTATCTTTATATCCATTTGAAGAGAGGTAATACCTTCTTTAGTGCCTGCAACTTTAAAATCCATATCTCCTAAATGATCCTCATCTCCTAAAATATCGGAAAGAACTGAAAAATCTTTACCTTCTTTTATTAATCCCATCGCTATTCCAGCTACTGGTTCCTTTATTGGCACTCCAGCATCCATCAGTGAAAGTGAGGTTCCACAAACTGTGGCCATAGATGATGATCCGTTTGACTCAGTTATTTCAGAAACTACTCTCAATGTGTAAGGAAAGTTTTCTTTGGACGGTAAAGAAGAATTAATTGCTCTCCATGCTAGTTTACCATGTCCGATCTCTCTTCTTCCAGTTCCTATTCTTCCACATTCTCCTACTGAAAAAGGTGGAAAATTATAATGTAGCATAAAGCCAGATCTTTGCATTCCCTCAAGACTTTCTAATCTTTGCTCATCATCTGACATACCAAGAGTTGTTACTACTAAAGCTTGTGTTTCTCCTCTTGTGAAAAGGGCTGACCCATGGGTTCTTGGAAGTACACCTACTTCACATTTGATTTGTCTTACATCAGCTAGACCTCTTCCGTCTATTCTTTTTTTGTCTTTTAAAATTGCTGTCCTAACAATATCTTTTTCAAGAGATTTTAATTGAGACATTGCTTGGTTTTCAGTAACACTTTCGTCTTCTATAAACATTTCTTTGCACTGTGTTTCTATTTCAGAAATGGCTGTAGATCTTTTTTTCTTATCGATTTCTTTAAAAGCACTTCTTAAACCCTTTTCAAATTTATCAGATATTTTTTTTTTAACTTCAGAGTGGTCTGTCTCTTCAACTTCCCATTTAGGTTTTCCAGCTTTTTTAGCTAATTTTTCAATTGCTTCGATTATCGGTATAAATTTCTCATGTCCAAATTTTACTGCGTCTAACATGATCTTTTCTGATAATCCCGAAGTTTCGGACTCAACCATTAAAACTGCATCCTTTGTTCCCGCAACGACTAAATCTAATTCTGAATCTTTTAGCTCTTCTATGGATGGGTTAAGCAAATATTTGCCGTCTTTATATCCAACTCTACTTGCGGCTATAGGTCCTTGAAAAGGTAATCCTGATATTGCCAAAGCTGCCGATGATGCAATCATAGATAATATATCAGGTTGGTTTTCTCCATCGTAAGATAAAACTGTTGGTAATAATTGTACTTCATTTAAGAAGCTTGAAGGAAACAGAGGTCTAATAGGTCTATCTATCAATCTTGAAATCAAAGTTTCAGCTTCTGTAGGTCTGGCCTCTCTTTTAAAATATCCACCCGGAATTTTACCGGCTGCATAATATTTTTCTTGGTAATTTACTGACAATGGAAAATAATCTTGCCCATCATTTAATTTTTTTGCTCCAACAACAGTCGCTATTACTACTGTTTCACCTAATGTGGCTATTATAGCTCCATCAGCTTGACGAGCTACTTTTCCTGTCTCTAGAGTTAATTTTTTACCATTAACTTCTAACTCTTCTTTATGTATTTTAAACATTATTTCCTTAAATTTAGTTGTTTTATAACTTTTTGATAGGACACAACATTTTTCTTTTTAAGGTAAGTAAGAAGTTTTTTTCTTTTATTCACTGATTTAGTTAAACCTAAAGTTGAATGTTTATCCTTTTTAAATTTTTTAAAATGCTCAGATAGTTTTATTATTTTATCTGTAAGCAGACCTATTTGGACTTCCGTTGAGCCAACGTCTTTACCGTGCAAGGCTAGAGATTTAATTGTATCTTTTTTTTTCTTTATCATTCTCTTTGTTTTTTTTTATTATCTTTTCAATCTTTTCAGCATATTCAAATGAGTTATCTTCTACAAAAGTGAGTTTAGGAAGAAACTTAATATCAAGCCTTTTAGATAAAGCTCTTCTAACAAGATGTGAGTTCTCCGTCAAGATCCTAACTGTTTCCTTGGTATCAACGCCTCCAAGGGGAATTATGTATACCCTTGCTGTCTTCAAATCTGGTGTCATTCTAACTTCTGTTACTGTCACTAACTTTGAGTTAATTGAAGGTATTTTCGCCTCATTTCTTATAAACAACTCTCCAAGATTTTGTTTTACCAGTTCACCAACTCTCAGTTGTCTTTGGCTATATGCTCTTTGTGATGTTTGATTGCTAGACATTTAAATCGATCTTTGTATTTCCTCTGCAAGATAAGACTCTATTACATCTTTTTCTTTAAAATCTAAAAAATCTTTTATACTTATACCACATTCTAAACCAGTCCCCACTTCTTTAACTTGATTTTTTTCTCTGAAGATAGACGAAATTTCACCACTGTACACAACTACTCCATCTCTAATAATCCTAGCTTTTGATTTACTTTTTATTTCACCGCTTATAACTTTTGAGCCAGCAATTTTTCCTGCTGTTGAAACTTTAAATATTTTTTGAATTTCTGCGGACCCAAGAACAGTCTCTTTGATATCAGGCTCCAAAAGTCCAGATAGGGACTTTTCAACGTGTTCTAGGGCCTCATATATAATATTAAAATATTTGATATCAACTTTTTGCTCTTCTGCTAGTTTTTTTGCTTCTCTGTTTGGTTTTACATTAAAACCTAATAAAATTGCATTAGATGCCTTAGCTAAAGATACATCCGTTTCATTAATCATTCCAATATCAGATAAAATAATTTTTGACTGTACTTCTTTGTGTTCAATCTTATTTATTGCCATTTTTAATGCTTCACTTGAACCCTGTACGTCAGACTTGATAATAATATTGAGTTCATCTTTATCCTTAACGTCTTCAAATAAAGTTGTTTTATCTTTTGCTAAAACTTTATTTTGAGCTGTATTATTTCTTTTTAATTCAGATAATTCTTTAGCTTCATCTTCATCATCGGTCACGACAAATTCAGCTCCAGCGCTAGCTGAATTGTTCATACCAAGAATCTCAACGGGCATAGAAGGTAAAGCTTCGTTTACCATTTTACCTTCATAGTCTATCATAGCTCTTATTTTTCCCCATGTATCTCCACATATAAAATAATCTCCTCTTTTTAATTTTCCATTGCTAATTAAAATTGTAGATACGGGCCCTTTACCTTTATCTATTTTCGACTCTATAACCACGCCTCTTGCTTTATCACTAAAAGATGCTTTTAAATCTAAGATCTCAGATTGTAAAAGAATAGACTCCTTCAGTTTGTCTAAATTAATTTTTTTTAATGCTGAAACTTCAACAAATAAAGTATCTCCGCTCAAATCTTCTGCGATAAGTTCATATTGCATCATTTCATTTTTAATTTTACTTATATTTTTTTCTGGTAAATCACATTTATTAATTGCCACAATTATTGGCACTTTAGCTGCCTTTGCATGTTTAATTGCTTCAACTGTTTGTGGTTTAATTCCATCATCTGCTGCTACTACTAAAACTACTATATCTGTTATTTTAGAACCTCTGGCCCTCATTTCAGTGAATGCTGCGTGACCTGGTGTATCAATAAAAGTAATTAATTTGTTATTCTCAGTCTTAACCTGATATGCTCCAATGTGTTGAGTAATTCCTCCATGTTCTCCTGATACTACATTTGACTCTCGTAACGAGTCTAATAATGAAGTTTTTCCATGATCTACGTGGCCCATAATAGTAACTACTGGTGGTCTGCTTTTAACAACTCCCTCAAACTTTGCTTTAGATTTACTTTTTTCTATCGATAGCTTTTCCTCTAAAATTGGCTTATGACCAAACTCTTTTACAATATACTCCGCTGTATCTTTATCGATATTATGATTAATCGTTGCCACAACTTTCATATTGAATAAAAACTTTATAATATCACTTGATTTTTCTGCCATTCTATTTGAAAGTTCTTGAATAGTAATTTGTTCTGGAATTTTTACCTCTTTAATAACTTTTTTAAATTCCTTCTTTTCTTCTCCTTCTGGTTTTTTCTTTTCCTTTAATCTGGCACGTTTTACTGATGCTAAACTTCTTTGCTTAATCTCAATTTCTTCAACATTTAAAGCCCTTGAAACAGTTAATTTAAAATCACGCTTGTCTACTGGACCCTTTAATTTTAATTTACTTTTTCCAGTTGGTTTATTATCTTTTTTTATAAAATCTTTAGTTGCTTTTTCCTCCACAAACTTTCTTGCAAAGTTCTTTTTTTTTGGTTCATTATTAAAATTTATATTTGGTAAAGATGATGTCTTATTTTGTGATTTATTTGATCTAAAAGGCTTTTTTTTTTCTACTGAAAAAGATTTTTTACCGGATGTGGAAATAGAGCTGGTGTCAATTTTCTTTTTTAAATCAGATGAAATAGTAAGTGTTTTTTTTTTATCTTTATCCATAACATTACTTGTACGCTATCTCTCTAGCTGACATTATCAAATCATCAGCTTCTTTTCTTGAAAGCGAAAATTCTTCAAGGTAACCATCAATTCTAATTTTTTTTCCTTTAATCTCATCATATCCACCAATTAGTTCATCTGATGATAGATCAGCAAAATCACTAAGCTTTTTTATATTTTTTTGACCTAATATTACTAACATTCCTTGTGTCATACCTTTAAGGTTTATTAATTTTTCTTCAACACCTAACTCTTTTAACTTGAGTGCGACTGCCTCTTTTTCCTTAATAAGATTTTCTTTTGATCTATTAATTAATTCTTCTGCTGTTTCCTCATCAATTGCATCAATTTTAGAAATATCTTCTGGGTTGGATTGAGCTATTTCATCTATAGATATGAATCCCTCAGATACTAAAAGCTGACCTAACGTTTCATCTACCTCTAAATTTTTAATTAAAGTCTCTGTTCTATCCTTAAACTCAGCTTGTCTTCTTTCAGAATCTTCTTTGTCTGTAAGAATATCTATTTCATAGTTTGTTAGCTTAGAGGCTAATCTCACATTTTGACCCCTTCTACCAATTGCTTTGCTTAAATTTTCTTCTGTTAAAATTATATCAATTCTTTTGTTATCTTGATCTATTAATACTCTTTGAATTTCTGCTGGAGATAGAGACTCTGAAATTAATGTTGGAAGATCTTCCGTCCATTTTATAATATCAATTTTTTCACCATGTAGTTCATTTACTATGGTTTGCACTCTACTACCTCTCATACCAACGCAAGCACCAACTGGATCTATTGATGAATCTTGTGAATGTACACAAATTTTAGCTCTGCTTCCTGGATCTCGAGCTACAGATTTAATTTCTATGGTTCCTTCATATATTTCTGGAACCTCTTGAAAAAATAATTTAGCAAGAAATTGTGGATGTGCCCTTGATAAAAATATTTGATGGCCTTTTAATTCTTTTCTTACTTCATAACAATAAGCTTTGACTCTATCTCCGGTTTTTAATATTTCTCGTGGAATTAGTTCATCTTTTTTTATTACTCCTTCAGCTTTTCCCAAGTCCATTATCACGTTTCCATATTCTAATCTTTTTATTATTCCGCTCAGTATCTGACCTTGTTTGTCTATAAAATCTTCATACTGTCTATTTTTTTCTGCCTCCCTTACTCTGCTGCTTATTACTTGTTTGGCGCTCTGTGCAGCGATACGGCCAAAGTCTATTTGTGGTAATTCTTCAAAGATTTTTTCACCTACTTTTACATCTTTATTTTTAGGATTATTTTTTTTCGCATCTTCAAGAGTAATTTCTCTTGCAGAGTCTTCAACTTTTTCAACAACATCTAATACTTTTTGAATTTTGATATCTCCACTTTCTCTATCAATAATAACTTCAATGTTGTTGTCGTTACCAAATTTGGTGAGTGCTGCTTTTTGAATAGCACTTTCCATTGAGCCAATTACAAGTTCTTTATCAATAGATTTTTCATTAGCAACCGCTTCTACTATTCTTAAAAGTTCTAATTTGTCTAATCCTCTATTTAACATTTTATTATCCCTAAAAAAAAATGGGCTAAAGCCCATTATGAAAGTTCAGTTATTTATTAATTTCTAGAAGAAAATTGTGGTTTTTTCAAGTTTACAGTTTAAATAAATCTATTTTATCTGTCTTTTCCCAAGTAAATTCACCCTTATCAGTGGGCTTCCTGCCAAAATGACCGTAAGCAGACGTGATTTCATAAATAGGATTGTTGAGTTTTAACATTTCTCTAATTCCCCTAGGAGACAAGTTAAAATTGTCCTCTATTAATTTTTTCACTTTAATAACTTTTGACTCATCGCCGCTGGCTAATTTTACAAAGATTGATAAAGGTTTAGATACTCCTATTGCATATGCTAACTGAATTAAGCACTTTTCTGAAACTCCAGCTGCTACAATATTTTTTGCTAAATATCTTGAAGCATAAGCTGCTGATCTGTCTACTTTTGTAGGATCTTTACCTGAGAATGCTCCCCCACCATGTGGAGCTGCTCCTCCGTAAGTATCGACAATTATTTTTCTTCCAGTTAATCCCGTGTCACCATCTGGTCCACCGATTATAAATTGACCAGTAGGATTTATATAAATTTCTTTAGGGTTAAGATCTGTTAAAAGATTTTCAGGAATTGATTTTTTTATATAAGGAATTATTGACTCTCGTACTTTTTCTTGATTTAGGTCTTTAGAGTGTTGAGTTGAAATCACAACAGAAGTTACTTTTACAGGTTTTTCATTTTCATACAACATTGTAACTTGGCTTTTCGAGTCTGGTTCAATACCTTTTAAAGTTCCTTTTTTTCTATCTTCTGCCATTAGTCTTAAAATTTTATGAGAATAGTGTATGGGTGCTGGCATTAATTCATCTGTTTCATTGCAAGCATATCCAAACATGATACCTTGATCTCCAGCTCCTTCGTCTTTGTTATTTTTTGAATCTACACCCATAGCTATATCTGCTGATTGTTCATGAAGAAAAGTTTCAATATTTACAGTTTTCCAACTAAAACCGTCCTGATCATATCCGATATCCTTAATACAATCTTTGACTTTAGAAATTAGTTCTTCTTTATCAATTTTCGGTCCTCTTGTTTCTCCAGCAAGAACAACCTTATTAGTAGTTGTTAGTGTTTCACAAGCCACTCTTGAAACAGGATCTTTTGATAAATAAGAGTCGACAACCATATCTGAAATTCTGTCACAAACTTTATCTGGGTGTCCCTCAGAAACCGACTCGCTTGTAAATAAGTATTTGTTATTTTGCATTATGTTTCCTGTAAATTAAAAAGATAAAAAGATATGTAATTAAAAGTGCAAAAAAGATCAAATCATTTTTAATCTTATTCGATTTTATTAACGGAACTTCAAATTCTATACTTCCAGCCTCATTTCTGTTTATTTTTTTAATTATATTACCCTTATTATCAATTATTGCGCTTATTCCGCGATTAGCTGATCTCAGTAAAAAAGTATTATTTTCTATGGCTCTAAAAATTGATTTAGCAAAATGCTGGTCTGGCCCTATAGATTTACCAAACCAGCCGTCTTCCGAAATATTAACTAAAAGATTAGTTTTTTCATCAGACTTTTGGATCAAGTCTGTAAAAATAACTTCATAACAAATTAATGGTAAAATATTTAGTTTTTCAATTACAAGATTATTCTCGTCTTGACCTCTTAAATAAGATCCATGCCCTTCAGTAATTTTCTTAAAACCAAATTTACTTAGCATATTTTCAAAAGGCAAAAACTCTCCAAAAGGAACTAGTTTCCTTTTGTTGTAACTTTTAACAATATCAAAGTTGTTATTTACAACTAACATGCTGTTATAAAAATTACCCGTTGCAATATCCAATTTATTTGTTCCAAATATTATTAAATGTTTATTAGAAAAATTATTTGAGACGAGTCTTTTAAAAGAGATAACT
>JAOHFJ010000002.1 GCA_028097945.1 Candidatus Pelagibacter sp. | reverse complement strand
CCAATTTTTCAACAGTGCTTAAAAAATTATTTAGATGTATAAAAACAAATGGAATCTTCTACATAACTGCGACTCCTAATAGTTTATCTTTGCCATATTTAATTGCTCCAAATAAATTTAATCAAAATAATTTTGGCCACATCTATCATTTCAATCATTTGAACCTGGGTTTATTTTTCTTAAAAAATAATTTTTTAAATTTGCAGATAGTTTTTCAGTACGATGAAACGCCTTATCAAAATCATAAGTTAGATTTTAAAAACTTAAAAAGTATGAAAAAAACTTCACCTCCCCATCCGGGAAATATGATGACCTTAGTTTTTAAAAAAATGAAATAATTAAAAATTTTCATGAAATCTGACAATCCATTAGTATCGATATTGTTAAACTGCTATAACGCTGAAAAATTTATTTCAAAAGCTGTAGAAAGCGTATTGAGTCAAACCTATGTCAATTGGGAGTTAATTATTTGGGATGATGGTTCTACTGATAAAACTTTAGAAGTTGTAAAAAGATATAAAAGTGAAAAAATTTTTATTTATGAGCAGAAAGTAAATTTAGGACTAGGGAAAAGTAGAATTGCAGCAGTAAAAAAATTAAAAGGTGAACTAATATCTATTTTAGATGCGGATGACTTTTTTCATAATGATAAAATCTCAAGACAGGTAGAAATTTTTAAGAAAAATAAAAATATTTCAATTTGTAGCACATGGTCTAAGATTCTGGATAGTAATAATAAATTATATAGAATTTTTGCAAGTCAAATGAGTAATGATCAATTAAAAAATAGATTAAATTTTATAAATACAATTCCTCATCCATCAATAATGTATAGAAGAAAAGATGCAGAGGAGGTAGGTTGGTATTCTGATAAGTTAGAATATGCTCAAGATTATGATTTAACTCTAAAACTGTTGAATAAAGGTGATATACATATTATTAAAGAGCATCTAACAACTATCTTCCAACCAGATAATAACATGTCTAAATCATTTCTTTTAAAAGAAACAGTTTTAAGAGAAAATATTTTAATTAGTGAAAATATCTTGAAAACAAAAAATTTAAATAATAAAGAGCTTAGTCTTCTAAACACTATAATTGCAATTTACTCACTCAAATTAAATTTTCATTTACTAAAAAAAGGGCAGCTGAAAAGCATAATCATTTTATTTAAAATATTTCTTTTGAATCCATTCATATTTTCAAAACTAAATACTCTTGAAAAACTAGATGAAAAAAAAATTATTACAAAAGATAATAATATAATTAAAACTTAAGGGCGTGTAGTTCAGTGGTAGAACGCTTCGTTGACATCGAAGAGGTCATAAGTTCAATTCTTATCACGCCCACCAAATCTCATTAAAATTGCCAATAAAAGCCTGTTTACTTATTAAACTAAAAATACTATAACTCGGTGCCTGGTAATTATTGCGAAGGGGCCACACCCGATCCCATTCCGAACTCGGAAGTTAAGTCCTTCAGCGCCGATGGTACTTTGCCTTAAGGTATGGAAGAGTAGGACGTTGCCAGGCTTATAAAATTATGAAAATAGCTAGCTCATTAAAATCATTAAAAAAAAGAGATCTAAACTCAAAGTTAGTTAAGCGTAGGGGAAAGCTTTACGTTATAAACAAAAAAAATCCAAAATTTAAAGCTCGCCAAGGTTAAAATGAGCGAACAAGACTTCAAAAAAACTTACAATGGATTCACAAAATTTGTTTTGTGGGGAACTATAGCTGTAATTGCTCTACTGATAATTTTGGCAATAACATTGCTGTAAAATCTAAGAATTTAATAAAATGATAGTTGGCTCAATCAAAGAAGATTTAACAGTAGAAAAAAGAGTATCTCTTACACCTGAAACAGTAAAGAATATTATAGGTTTAGGTTTAAAAGTATGTATTGAGAAAGACTATGCCAGTCATTTGGGAATAGAAGATAATAATTATAAAGATGCTGGGGCTGAGATTAAAAGCTCATCAAGTGAGGTTTTAAATTTGTGTAATTTACTTATTAAAGTTAATTGCCCACCTGTAAATGAAATTAGTCTAATAAAAGAAAATACAATTTTAATCGGGATGTTAAATCCTTCAAAAAATAAAGATCTAATTAATAAAATTTTACTAAAAAAGGTCAAACCTTTCTCATTAGAACTCTTACCTAGAATTACACGAGCTCAATCAATGGACGTCTTATCTTCTCAATCAAATTTAGCTGGGTATAGAGCTGTAGTCGATTGTGTTGCAGAGTTTGAAAAAGCTGTGCCAATGATGATGACAGCCGCTGGCACTGTTCCAGCTGCAAAAGTTTTAGTAATTGGAGCTGGCGTCGCAGGTCTGCAAGCAATAGCTACTGCTAAAAGATTGGGTGCAATAGTATCTGCTACTGACGTCAGAGCAGCCTCAAAGGAGCAGGTAGAAAGTTTAGGTGGCAGATTTTTAACAGTCGAACAATCTGAAAATATGGAAACCGCTGGTGGATATGCAAAAGAAGCTTCAGATGATTATAAAAAAAAACAAGCAGAGATGATGAAAGAAGCATTAAAAAAAAATGATATTGTCATATGCACTGCATTAATTCCTGGAAAACCTGCACCAAGAATTTTAACAGAGAATTTAGTAAAATTGATGAAACCAGGTTCTATAGTTTATGATTTAGCAGCAGAACAAGGAGGTAATTCAGCATTTTCAGAAGCAGGAAAAATCAATACAGTTAATGGAATAAAGATAATAGGTGTAAAAAGTTTGATGAACAGATTACCGCTTACCGCTTCAAGTTTGTATGCTAAAAACTTATTTAGCTTTATACGTAACTTGTATAGTAAAGAAAAAAAAGATTTTATTATTAATTTAGAGGATGAAATAATCGAAAAATCATTAATAAAAGAAGTTTAATTATGGAAATAGATCCGTTTATATTTAGATTAAGTATATTTATTTTATCAATTTTTATTGGTTATTATGTAGTTTGGAGTGTAACTCCGTCTCTCCATACTCCACTGATGTCAGTAACTAATGCCATCTCATCAGTTATTATTGTAGGCGCTATCATTGCAGCTTTAGCAGGAAACTCTGATAGAGTTTTTAATACGTCGAGTATTTTTGGATTTATAGCTATCATTTTAGCAGCGATAAATATTTTTGGTGGATTTTTGGTGACTCAAAGAATGCTTCAAATGTACAAAAAAAAGAAAGATAAGAGCAAATGATAAGTGCAAATCTAGCAGCAGTTTTTTATTTAGTATCAGGGATATTATTCATTCTTGCGCTGAGGGGATTATCATCACCAGATACTTCTAGACAAGGAAATTACTTCGGAATTATAGGAATGATAATCGCAATTGTTGTGACATTCCTGTCGATAGGTAATTTTTCTATATCATTAGTTTATGTAATGCTATTTTTAGTTATTGGTGGAGCAATAGGTGCTTTTATAGCCTTTAAAATTCCGATGACGGCAATGCCAGAATTAGTGGCAGGTTTTCATAGTTTAGTTGGTTTAGCAGCTGTTTTTGTTGCAATAGCTGCTTTTTTAAATCCTGCAGCTTTTAATCTAGGAAATGTTGGTGATATTAAATTAGCAAGTCTCATTGAAATGTCTATCGGTGCAGCAGTAGGAGCAATAACTTTTTCAGGTTCAATAATAGCTTTTTTAAAGTTAAGAGGAATAATGTCTGGCGCTCCTATAACATTTAGCGGTCAGCACATTTTAAATTTGATACTTGGAATAAGTATTTTTGTTTTAATATTTTATTTATGTAAAACTCAGTCCACAAATTTTTTTTGGACAGTAATTGTAATCTCATTTCTTGTTGGTGTTTTATTAATTATACCTATTGGCGGAGCAGATATGCCTGTAGTTATTTCAATGCTTAATTCTTATTCTGGCTGGGCTGCAGCTGGTATAGGTTTTACATTAGAAAACACTGCTTTGATCATAACAGGTGCTCTTGTCGGATCCTCTGGAGCAATACTTTCATATATAATGTGTAAAGCCATGAACAGATCTTTTGTTAGTGTAATACTTGGTGGTTTTGGCGCAGATAATTCTGCTGATGATAAAAAAGAAAAGAAGGATCAAAAACCAGTTAAAAGTGGTAATGCAGAGGATGCAGCTTTTTTAATGAAAAATGCATCATCAGTGATAATAGTTCCAGGATACGGTATGGCCGTAGCCCAAGCTCAACATGCTCTTCGAGAGATGGTAGATAAATTAAAGAAAAATGATATTAAAGTTACATATGCTATACACCCTGTTGCAGGAAGAATGCCTGGACATATGAATGTATTGTTAGCAGAAGCAAATGTTCCTTATGATGAAGTGTTTGAATTAGAAGATATAAATAATGATTTTGCTAATTCTGATGTTGCATTTGTAATTGGAGCAAACGACGTAACAAATCCTGTAGCGAAAACAGATCCAAAAAGCCCAATATTTGGAATGCCAGTTCTCGATGTTGAGAAATGTAAATCTGTTTTATTTGTTAAAAGAAGTTTATCGCCTGGGTATGCCGGCATAGATAATGAGCTCTTTTATAAAGATAATACTTTGATGTTGTTCGCTGATGCGAAAAAAATGACAGAAGATATTGTTAAAAATTTAGAATAATGAGAACAAAAATATTTTGCGATATAGCCGACTATAAGACAATAAAATTTTTTAATAATAAATCCTTAGTAGATGGTTTTACTACTAATCCAAGTTTAATGCGATTAGCTGGAGCCAAAAATTATAAAGAGTATTCTCTAAAAATTTTAAAAGTTTGCAAAAAAAAACCTATTTCTTTTGAAGTGTTTGCAGATAATTTTAAAGACATGCTCAAACAGGCTTACGAAATTAATTCTTGGGGTAAAAATGTTTATGTAAAAATTCCAGTTGTAAACTCTAAAGGAGTGTTTACAGGACCAGTTATCAAGGAATTAAGTGATAAAGGAATTAAACTAAATATAACCGCAGTTTATACATTTGAACAAACTAATAAAATTTATAAAAAATTGAATAAAAAAACTAAATCTATCATCTCAATTTTTGCTGGAAGAATGTCAGATAAAGGAAAAGATCCTCTTCCCATATTTAAAAAAAGCATTTTTCTTACTAAGAAGAAAAAAAATATTGAAATTCTTTGGGCAAGTACTAGAGAAGCTTACAATTATATTCAGGCGAAACAAATTAATTGCAATATAATTACTATGCCTCCTAAAATAATTAATCAAATCAATGGCTTCGGGAAAAGTTTTAAATCGCTGACACTTGATACTGTTAAAGGTTTTCTAATTGATAGCAAGAAATCTAAATTCAGTCTCTAAGAGGCCTTTGCCCTAGACTGCCTTTTTCTTTCATGAGGATCTAATACAAGTTTCCTAAGTCTACAAGATTTAGGAGTTATTTCTAAAGCCTCATCAGTATTAAGCATACTCAGTTGCTCAGCTATAGCCATCTTCCTTACAGGAGTTAAAACAACATTCTCATCAGTCCCCTGGGTTCTCATGTTTGTTAACTTTTTGCCTTTTAAAACATTTATTTCAAGATCTCCACTTTTTGACGAGAGCCCAACTATCATGCCTTCATAAACCGGATCGTTATGGGTGACAAACATTTCACCCCTAGCTTGTAAATTAAAAATTGCAAAGGCTACTGCTTTACCATTCTCCATTGAAATTAAAGCACCATTTCTTCTTCCTTCCATGTCACCTGTATATTCTCCGTAAGAGTGAAAAATTCTATTAATTACACCAGTGCCTTTTGTTAAAGTTAAAAATCTACTTGTGTAACCCATCAGACCTCTTGTTGGAGCATGAAATATTAATCTTTTTTTATCTTTTCCAGTATCTTTGAGATCGATTAATTTTCCTTTCCTTCTATTCATCGAGTCAATTACTTTTGATGAAAACTCCTCATCTAAATCCATTGTTATCTCCTCGATTGGTTCAAGTTTATTCCCTGCATCATCTTTCTTAATTAAAACTTTTGGAGGACTAACAGTCATTTCAAATCCCTCTCTTCTCATTTGCGTCAAAAGGATTTCCAACATTAGTTCACCTCTTCCACTTATAACGAATGCATCTTTATTTTTATTTTCTTCAAAATTTATACCTACATTATTTTCTGCTTCTAATATTAAGCGATCTCTAATTTGAGTACTTGTTAGTTTTTTCCCCTCTGTTCCAGCTAACGGAGAACTATTTACTGTTATAGTAATAGACATGGTTGGAGGATCTATCGGAGTTGCATCAATAGGATCATTTACTTCTAAATTACAAATAGTATCCGCAACATTTGCCTTTTCTAACCCAGCAATAATCACTATGTCTCCAGCTTCTCCTTCTTCAATAGGAACTTTTTTTGTACCCTCATATCTAAAAATTTTTGTGAGCCTACCTTCGTCAACTTTTTCTCCATTCAAGTTAATAGCCTTGATTTGCTGATTTGCTTTTGCAGTGCCTTGAGCAATTCTTCCAACTAAGCTTCTTCCTAAAAAACTATCAGCATAAAGAAGGGTAGAGAGCATCGCGAATGGTTTAGTTTTATCAAAAGTAGATGGTTTAACATGTTCAATTATTAAGTTTAACAGTGGTTGTAAATTTTCTCTTGGTCCATTAATTTCTTTTGAAGCCCAACCAGATCTACCACTAGCATATAAAACTGGAAAATCTAATTGCTCTTCATTTGCATCGAGACTAACAAATAAATCAAAAGTTTCATCTAAAACTTCATTAGCTCTTTGATCAGGTTTATCCAATTTATTAATTACAACAATTGGCTTTAAACCTTGTTTTAAAGCTTTTGATAAAACAAATTTTGTTTGGGGCATAACTCCTTCTGCAGAGTCTATTAATAATAAAGCTCCATCAGCCATGTGCAACACTCTCTCAACTTCTGCAGCAAAGTCTCTGTGTCCTGGGGTATCAATAATATTTATTCTAGAATTTTTCCAATTAATAGATGTAGGTTTTGCTAAAATTGTAATACCTCTTTCTTTCTCTAATTCTCCAGAGTCCATTACTCGCTCCTCGACGTTTTCATTTTCTCTGAAAGTTCCACTTTGTTTCATTAAGCTGTCAATCAAAGTAGTTTTTCCGTGGTCAACGTGAGCGATTATAGTTATATTTCTGAATGTATTTGTCATTTTGGTTGCGGGGGTAGGATTTGAACCTACGACCTTCAGGTTATGAGCCTGACGAGCTACCAGACTGCTCCACCCCGCGATAAATTATTTCTTCTTAATGTTTATAGCTTGAAGTTTTTCTTTATCTTCTTTTATATCGTAAATTATTGTTTGATCTTCTTTTAAAACTCTTAATTTAGACTCTTCAAGTGCTGAAACATGAAGAAAAATATCTTTTTGTGTTTCATCATCAGTAATGAATCCATAACCTTTTTTTGCATTAAACCATTTCACTTTACCAGATGGCATTATAAATCCTCTCATTTAAATAATTTAGTACCTGTTTTTTAGTTTTTGGAGTTTTTTTATTCTTTTTAGATTTTCTGTTTGAACTCTCTTTTTTTTTTCAGATGGTTTCTCATAAGTGCTTTTCATTTTCATCACTTTAAAAAAACCCTCTTTTTGAAGCTTCCTTTTAAGAACTCTAATTGCCTGTTCTACATTATTATCTTTTACGTCTATTTTAATAAAAACCTCCAGTTAATTTTGATGGTAGTTATCATTAGAAAATCTATTTGTCTAGAGAGAAGCCGCTTGAGCCTTTTTTTCCTCTCTAATTTTAGCTTTTTTCTCTCTTTCAACTCTTCTTTTGGCTTTATCTAAGGCTTTTTGAAAAACTTCCTGAGTGCATAAAGCTAGAATAACAGGGTCCCTTGGTTTTAAATTTGAGAAGTTCCAATAACTTCTTTTTCTAATTAAAGAGACAGTTCCTTTTGTACTTCCTACAAGTTTAGAAATTTGTCCATCAGTTAATTCTGAAGCATTCTTGCACAACCAAAGAATAGCATCTGGTCTATCTTGTCTTTTTGATAACGGTGTATATTTTGGTCTTTTTCTCTCTTTTACTTCAACTTCCTCAATTTTTTTTAGTAATCTTAATTTTTTTTCTGAGTCATTGGAACATTGTTCAATTTCTTCCCTGGATAATTGACCAGCTAAAATTGGATTGTAGGCTTTTATTCCTTTAGCAACGTCGCCATCAGCTATACCTTTAATTTCTAGTTCATGTAAATTACAAAATTCTGCAATTTGCTTAAAAGTCAAAGTTGTATTTTCAACTAACCAAACAGCAGTTGCTTTTGGCATAAACGGAGTATCAGTCATAATCTATTTTTTTGATCTAAGGTTACTAAATTTCTTATTATATTTACTCACTCTGCCTTTATCTAAAATTTTTTGAGTGCCACCAGTCCATGCAAAATGAGATTTTGGATCTATATCTAATTTTAAAACATCGTTTTCTTTGCCCCAAGTTGATCTTGTTTCAAACTCAGAACCATCAGTCATTACAACTTTTATTTTATGGTAATTTGGATGTATGTCTTTTTTCATGAACGGAGTTTTATATTAATAATAGTTTTTACTCAATATCTTTTTTATTTATGATAGCCTTTAATTCATCATGAATATTGGCATTAGTGGCTAAAATATTCTTCTTTAATGGTGAGTTTACATCATCTTCAAAAAAATCAACGAAACCCCCAGCTTCCTTTAAAATTATTATTCCTGCAGCAATATCCCAATAATTCAGCTCTCTTTGCCAATATCCATCAAATCTACCACAAGCTACATAAGCCATATCCAATGCAGCACTTCCAAATTTTCTTACATTTGAAACATTGTTTGAAACATTAATGTATTCGGAAAAAATTTTTTCCTTAATTTTACTTGCTCCCTTTGGACCTCCTGTGACTATTAATGCGTCTTTGATTTTATTTTTATTTGAAACTCTCATTCTTGAATTGTTAAGGTATGCTCCATTACCTTTCTCTGCGACAAACATCTCATTCATTATTGGATTAAAAATTACGCCGCATATTATTTCTCCATTTTCTTCATATCCAATAGAAATTGCGAACTGAGGAACCCCATTTAAAAAATTCATCGTTCCATCAATAGGATCAATGATCCATCTGTTATTAACATTTGATTTGTTTATTATACCTGTCTCTTCTGTGACGATACCATACTCAGGATGAGCTTTTTGTAATTCCTCAATTAAAATTTTTTCTGTTCTTTTATCAGCTGATGAAACAAAATCCCCTGGTCCTTTTGATGAAACTTGAAGATTTTCAATTTCACCAAAATCTCTTATTAGATACCTTGAAGCTTTTATACATGCTTTAGTGATTAAATTAATTTGAGGAGAATTTAACCTCATTAATTAACTCTTTTTACGTATTCTAATGTTCTTGTATCAATTATAATTTTTTCTCCACTTTCGATAAAAGGTGGAACATTTATCTTAATACCGCAATCAAGTAACGCTGGCTTGTAAGATGAGGAGGCAGTTTGGTTTTTAATTGCTGCGTCAGTAGTTTCGATAATACATTCAATATTATTTGGCAATTCTATGGATATTGGTTTTTCTTGCATAAAAGAAATTGTTACCTCTAAATTTTCTTTTAAAAGTTTATAATGTTCACCCGTAACAGATTTTGGAATTTCAACTTGTTCAAAAGTTGTATTGTCCATAAAGTGACAATTATCTCCATCTAGATATAAAAAGTTAAATTTTTTCTCATCTACTTCTGCTTTTTCAATTGTTTCACTTGATCGAAATCTTTCATTTAATTTCGTACCTTTAATTACACTTTTAAGCTCCACTTGATTGAATGCACCGCCTTTCCCTGGTTTTACATGTTGAGTTTTAAGAACATTCCAATAGTCATTTTTATGTTCGATTATCATTCCAGGTTTTATTTCAATAGCAGTTATTTTCATTTGAATTTTCTAATTGCAAGTTGTGGTTTTAATTTCGGGTTATCCCAGATAAAACTTGATATTGCAATATATTTTGCTCCTGCTTTCATTAGTTTTTTGTAATTTTTATTATTAATTCCACCAATTGCAACAATTGGTTTTTTTACATTCTTTTTGGCCCATCTTAAAATATGAAGATTTGCTTTTTTTGCATTCTGCTTAAGTTTAGATTTAAAAAAAGATCCAAACGCAACATAATCTGCCTTATTTTTTATTGCAATTTTTGCAAGCTCTTTAGAGTTATGGCATGTAATCCCTAATATTTTTTTTTTAAGTTTTTTTCTAGCTTTTAAAATAGATCCATCAAGTTGACCCATGTGGCAACCATCGGCATTAATTTTTGATGCTAAAATATAGTCATCATTAATTATTAATTTTACTTTATGTTTTTTAGTTATCTTTTTAATATTACGAGCTATCTTGAAAAGGGATTTCTGTTCTACTTTTTTTAAACGTAACTGAAAAAATTTTACATTTTTGACTGAAAGAACTTTATCTAAATCGTGATAAAAATTTTTATCTATTTTATTTGGTGAAATTAAATATATTGACTTCTTCAAAGGTATTAAGCTGCAGACTCTTTTTCTAAATCTTCAGACCATTTTCCTTTTGAAGATAAACCATTCATTTTAGCTCTATGATTAAAAGCTTTTTGAATATTTTCAGTATTTTCTTGATTTTTTCCAAATGCTTTCAAAGCGCTAGACTGTAAACCTCTCCCGTACGAAAATGTAATCAAAAAATTACTATCATTAATTTTGTTTATTTCATTCAAATTTTTACTAGACTCAATTTCAGATTGTCCACCCGACAAAAAAGCGATTCCAGGGACATCATTTGGAACATTTTTTTTTAAACAATCCAAAGTTTTTTTTGCAATTTCTTCAGAATTAGATTTATCTTTGCAGTCTGAACCAGGTATTATCATGTTTGGTTTTAATACAGTTCCTTTCAAGTCAACTTTATGAATTTCAAGTTCATTGTAACATTCGTTAAGTACGTTAGTAGTAACTTGATAACATTTTTCAATGTTATGAGAACCATCCATTAATACTTCTGGTTCTACAATAGGGACCATTTGAGCTTCTTGCACTAGTGCTGCATATCTTGCTAAAGCATGTGCATTAGACTTAATTGATTGAGAAGAGGGGAACTTTTCTGAGATTTTATAGACCGCTCTCCATTTTGTAAATCTTGCTCCTAAACCATAATATTCTTTTAATCTTTCACGTAATCCGTCTAAACCTTCGGTAATTGTTTCATCTTCAGATCCAGCTAATGACTTAGCGCCTTTATCTACTTTTATTCCCGGTATGGCGCCGTGCTTGGAAATTAGCTCTGGAATGGAAAGACCTGATGAAGTTTTCTGTCTAATAGTTTCATCAAATAAAATTACTCCTCCTATATAATCCTTCATTGCACTTGAACTAAAAAGAGTTTGCCTAAAATTTAATCTATTCTTTTCTAAATTTTCAACATTTATACTTTTAAATCTTTTAGCTATTGTTCCAGTACTTTCATCTGCAGCAAGGATACCTTTTCCTTTAGCACACATTTTTTTAGCTATTTCATTTAATGTCATAGCGATTATTTATTTTAAAACACTTATACCAGGCAAGTCTTTTCCTTCTAAGTATTCTAAAAATGCTCCTCCTGCTGTTGATAAGTGAGAGAAAGTAAGTTTGTCATTACTTTTATTTATTGCTGCGAGGGTATCTCCACCTCCAAGAATAGATATTAAAGATTTTTCAATAGTATTTTTAGAGATATTTTCTGCAATCGATAATGTGCCTTTTAAGAAGTTCTTATTTTCAAAATACCCGGCTGGTCCATTCCAAAGAACAGTATTAGACTCGTTTATCTTTTTTTGAATTTTTTTGATTGTATTGAAGCCAATATCTAAAATTATTTCATTTTCTTGAATCTCATCAAGATTTTTATTTTTACCGGTTCCCTCAAAGTCTATTCCTACCATGCAATCTTCAGGTATTAATATTTTACAATTGTGTTCCTCTGCTTTTTTATAAATATTTGCTATTATCTCTTTTGTATTTTTTTCAATTAAAGATTTACCAACTTTTAAATTCTTATGAACGAAGAAATTATTAGCCATTGCTCCAACAATTACTATATTGTTTACTTTTTTTATAAGATTAGTAATAACATTAATCTTTGTAGAAATTTTTGATCCTCCGATAATGCAAGTGACTGGTTCTTTTTTATTTTTTATAACAAGATTTATTGCCGTTATTTCTTTTTTTAATAATGGACCTGCATAACTTTTTTTTACAAATTTTGTTATACTATGCACAGAAGCTTGTTTCCTATGGGAGCATGAAAATGCATCATTAATATAAATGTCGCCAAGTTCTCCTAACTTTTTTGAAAAATCTTGGCCATCTTCGGTTTCCTCTTTAAAAAATCTTATATTCTCAATTAATATTACCTCACCTCCTTTTAGGTGAGAAAATTTTTCTTTAGTTTCACCATCAAAAGTTCCTCTAAAAAAATAAACATTAGTTTGAAGCGCATCTTTGAGATATTTGTAGATAGGTATTAAAGATAGGTCAGAGACATTAATTCCTTTTGGTCGACCTAAATGACTAATAATTATAATTTTTGCTTTTTTTTCAATTAGTCTATTTATAAAAGGTAAACATAAAGTAATTCTTGTATCATCTTTTATAACTTTATCTTTAATTGGAACATTTAAATCTAATCTAAGAATTATCTTTTGATCTTTGATTTCTAAATCGTCAGGAAAGAAATTTATTTCACCCATCGACTTCTATTACTCTCTCAATTTTTTTTGAATTAAATTTGTTATATCTTCCTCTGATAATTTAAAATGTTTGTAAATTTCTTTGTATGGAGCACTTTCACCAAATTTATCTATACCTAAATTGGCACCTTTATTTTTAATATATTTTTGCCAAGACATTACGCTTCCAGCTTCTAATGTAATGATCAATGAGTTTTCTTCTAAAATATCTTTCCGGTAATCTTCAGGTTGTTTATCAAAAAGCTCCATACATGGCATTGAAACTACTTTCGAGTGGATATTGTTTTCTTTAAGTTTATTTTGAACTTTTAAGGCAAGTTCTACCTCAGTACCTGAAGCAACCAATGTTACATTGCTCTCATGCGAAGTTAAATTAACTTCATAGGCTCCTTTTTCACATTTATTCTCTTTAGAATTGCTTGGATTGATGTAAGGAACTTTTTGTCTCGATAAAGCAATAGCACTTGGGGTATTTTCACTTTTTAAAGCAATTTCCCAACATTCAAATGTTTCATTAATATCTGCTGGCCTGAAGACATTTAAATTCGGAATTGCTCTTAACCCAGTAAGTTGTTCTATAGGTTGGTGAGTAGGACCATCTTCACCAAGACCAATCGAGTCGTGTGAAAAAACATAAATTACTTTAAGACCCATTAAAGCAGAGAGTCTTATAGAGGGTTTACAATAATCTGAGAATATTAAAAATGTTCCACCATAAGGTATTAAACCTCCATAAAGAGCTAAACCATTCATAACTGCTGCCATACCATGTTCTCTAACTCCATAATGAATATAATTTCCATTAAAATTTTTAGAGTTTATAATTTTAGAATTATTTGTTTTTGTATTATTGGAACCACTTAAATCTGCAGAACCACCTATTAATTCAGGAAGAAAAGCAGAAATTTTTTCTATAGCGGCCATCGAGCATTGTCGTGTAGCTAAACTTGGCTTAGTTTCAAAATGTTTATCTTTTTCTTGACGAATTAAATTTTCTAAACCGTTCAAATCCAATTTCTCATTAGCGCTGTTAAGTTCATTTTTAATTTTAGGATTTTTTTTATTGACTGTTTCAAGCCATTTATTTTCCAGTTGCTCACCCTTGTTACCTATATTTCTCCATTCATCTAGTATTTCTTGAGGCACTTCAAATGGCTGGTTGTTCCATTTTAGTTTTCTTCTCACTAAAGCTATTTCCTCATCTCCTAATGGAGAGCCGTGAGAGGAAGCTTTACCAGATTTATTAGGTGATCCAAATCCTATTATAGTTTTACAAGATATTATTGTAGGTTTTTTTGACTTTGATGCTTTTGTGATCGCTTTTGAAATTTGTTTTTCATTGTGACCGTTTACCTCTAAAAAGCTCCAACCGTACGACTCAAATCTTTTTTTGTAATCATCTGAAACACTAAGCGATGTTGAACCGTCAATTGAAATTTTATTATTGTCAAAAAAAACTATTAAATTCTTTAATTTTAGATGGCCAGCTAGACTCATTACTTCATGACTAATTCCCTCCATTAAGTCTCCGTCACTCGCAATTACATAGGTTTTGTTATTAATGACAGAAGAACTAAATTTTTTTCTGAATATTTCTTCTGCTATTGCCATACCTACAGCGTTTCCTAACCCTTGTCCTAAAGGTCCAGTAGTCGTCTCAATTCCAGAACCTTTTTTGTACTCAGGATGTCCAGCACAGATAGAATTAAGCTGTCGAAAATTTTTTATATCCTCAATTGAAATACTTTTGTAGCCACAAAGATACAAAAGAGAGTAAAGCAACATTGAACCGTGTCCAGCAGATAAAATAAATCTATCACGGTTAATCCAGTTGGGATTTTTAGGATTAAACCTCAGGTGGTATTTAAATAGCACTGTTGCTACATCGGACATTCCCATAGGCATGCCAGGATGACCCGAGTTAGCTTTTTGCACAGCGTCAATCGATAAAAATCTAATTGCGTTTGATAATTGATTAAATTTTACAGTCACATTGCAATACCTATATAGACTTAAACTAACTATATCAATATTATGGTATAAGTCTTTATGAGCAGTTTTGAAAAGAAAGAACAAAATTTAAACCAACTTATTGATAAATTAAACTCACTATCTTTAAGTTATTCACAGCCAGGTTATGAGCTGGAAAAAATAAGAACTGAAAAAAATGAACTTGCTGATCAAAAAAAAGAAATTGAAAAAAAAAATGAAGAATTAATGAGAGAGCATAAATATTTAAAAGAAAAAATAAAAAAGATGCAATCAGAAGTTAATAAAAGATCTGAATTAGAAGATAAGTTCAATCAAGAAATTGAGGAATTAAGTAAAGAAACTGAAAATTTAGTTAGTGAGATTGATAAATGGCAAATGTAAATATAAAATTTAACAACAAAGACTATTTACTTTCATGCGACGATGGTCAGGAGGAGTCTCTTAAAAAATTAACAAAATTTTTGGATAAAAAATATACAGAGTTAAAAGATAAGTTAGGAAATATTGGTGAAAATAAGCTTTTATTAATTACCACTATCCAATTAATTGATGACTACTTTGATTTAAAACAAAAAGTCACTAACCAGAAAAAAAAACTAGATGAGATTTCTAATAAATTTAAAGAAATTAGATCTTTGGCAATTAAGTATAAAGAAGGAAAAGATATTGAGATCAAAAATTTGAATAAAGAATTAGACGGTTTTAAAAAAACAATTGAAGAAAATAATTCTTTATATGAGTCAATGCTTGATAAAACCACTCAATCACTTGAAAAAATAATTTCAAATACAGAGTCGCTGTCTGAAATACAGTAGATGCAGCAAAAAATCCAACTAAGAAAAAAATATTTGAGTCTTAGGAAAAAAAAATATTTTGATATAGATGAAAAATTTTTTTTACCTTTATTAAAATTAATTCAATTAAAAGTCAAAAAAAAAATTATCAAGATAGGTTTATATTATCCTGCTAATTTCGAATTGAACGTTCTTAAAATTTTAGAATTTAAAAATATTTTATCAGGAGATATTTTACTTCCAGTAACTAACAAAAATAGTCTTATGAATTTTTTTTCTTGGAAAAAAAGAGAAGTATTATTTGTTAATGAATTTGGAATACTGGAGCCAGCTAAAACTCAAGCTAAGGTTCCTGATATTATGTTAGTTCCTATGTTAGCTTTTGATGAAAACAAATACAGATTAGGATATGGCAAAGGATACTACGATCGTTATCTAAATAAATATTTAAAGCAGTTTAAAAATATTTTAACTGTTGGTGTTGCTTTTTCGTTTCAAAAACATCATAAACTTCCGATAAATCAAAATGATGTAAAAATGGATTTTATAATTACAGAAAAAGGAATTTATTAATGAACATTTTAATTTTAGGAGATATAATGGGTGCATCTGGCAGGAAGGCTTTATCTGACAAATTACCTGATTTAATTAAAACCAATAAAATTAATTTTGTAATAGTAAATGGCGAAAATGCTTCAGACGATGGAAGAGGGATTACTCAAAAAATATCGGAGGATTTTTTTAAAATAGGAGTTGATGTAATAACTTCTGGGAATCATATTTGGGACAAGAAAGAAACACCAGACTTTATAGAAAAAGAAAGTAGATTATTAAGGCCTGCAAATCTTGTAAACGGTTCTCCTGGTAGAGGATATAAAATATATTTTTCAAAAGATAAAAAATTTAAAGTTGGGGTAATAAACCTCATGGGAAACGTTTTTATGAGAAAAACTGAAGATGTTTTTATAACGGCTAAAGAAATTCGTAATAAAATGAAATTAAAAAAAGACGTTGATTTTTTAGTAGTAGATTTTCATGGTGAAATTACAAGTGAAAAAATGGCAGCCGGTCATTTTTTTGATGGTCAAGCCACTTGTGTTATTGGAACACATACTCACGTTCCTACAGCTGACACGCGTATTTTAGATGGGGGGACAGCTTATCAGACAGATATAGGCATGTGTGGTGACTATAATTCTGTAATTGGCATGAATAAAGAAAATTCAATTAAAAAATTTTTTAAAGATAAGAATGCGATAAGTCATTTTCCTGCTGAAGGTGAAGGTACATTGTCTGGAGTAATTGTTGAAACAAATTTTGAAACTGGCTTAGCCAATAAAATCACTAGAATAATATATGGAGGTAGTTTAGCTAAATAGTCATGGCAGGACACTCACATTGGGCAGGCATAAAACATAAAAAAGGTAGAGCAGATAAAGAAAGATCTAAAATCTTTTCTAAACTTTCAAGAGAGATAACTGTTGCTGCAAAATTAGGAGATAAAGATCCTGAAATGAATCCAAGATTAAGAACAGCTATTCAAGCTGCTAAACAAGCTAATATGCCAAAAGATAATATTTCAAGAGCAATAAGCAAATCAGAAATGAGCGGTAACAAAAATTATGAGAATTTAAGGTATGAAGGATTTGGACCATCTAATATAGCTTTGATAATAGAAACACTTACCGATAATAAAAATAGATCTGCATCTAGCATTAGAACTGTATTACAAAAAAATGGTGGAAGACTGGGTGAGACCGGGTCTACAGCTCACTTATTTTCTAATGATGGCGTTATCCATGTTCAAAAAGATAAAATAAAAGAGGAGGAAATATTTGAAATTACAATTAATGCTGGGGCCAAAGATTGTATTAATTTGAATGATGTTTTTGAAATAATCACTGAAAAAGAGGACTTCTATAAGATAAAAACTGAGCTTGAAAAAAAAATCGATGCATTTAATTATTCTTCAATAGAATGGAGGCCTCTCAATTATATAGATTTATCAAAAAATAGTAGCGAGAAAATAATTGAGGTTTTAACTGCTTTAGAGGAGTTAGATGATGTTCAGAATATTTTTACCAATGCTAACTTAACAAATTTACAATAATGAAAATAATAGGAATAGATCCTGGTTTGAGTGGAGCAATAGCTGTATTAAAAAATAATAAAGTATTAAACATATTCGATATGCCTGTTATGCCTGAGGGAAAAAAAAATAAAAGACAGTTAAATAGTGCGCTTCTCGTTGATTTAATTAAAGAAAATATAGATTTAAACGAAGAAATTTCCGTTGTTGTTGAGCAAGTTAACGCTATGCCAGGCCAAGGAGTTACCAGTATGTTTAATTTTGGTCAAACCTTTGGAGCTATTAAAGGAATCTGTGCAGCTTTAAAATTACCAATTTTTTTTGTAAGACCATCGAAATGGAAAAAACATTTTGAATTAATTAATTCTTCTAAAGACTCAAGTAGGACAAGAGCTATTGAAATGTACCCAAAACTATCAAATCAGCTTGCAAAAAAAAAAGACGTAAACAAATCTGATGCTATTTTGATTGCAAGATTCTTTAGTGAAACAAGACTTACTGAAGAAAATTAAACCAAAATGAGTGATTAACGCCAAATTCATGACACATTCTAAAAGTATTCAACTTTAATGGAACAAGATATAGCAGCTCAAGTTGTAGGCTTAGGTGGAGCAACAGATTTTTCTTTGTGGAAACTATTTTTACGAGCGGATTTCGTTGTAAAATTTGTAATAATTTTATTAATACTATGCTCGATTTTTTCATGGGCGCTTATATTTGATAAATTTAAACTGTTCAAAAATATAAATACTTCGATAGAGGAGTTTGAAAAAAAATTTTGGAAAGCTAAATCTGCAGAAAGTTTTAATAACAGTCTTCCTGTAAATTCTAAGGACCCTGCAGTGCTTATTTTTAAAACTGCTATGGCAGAGCTAATAAAAACTAAAAGACAGACATCTGCGGTTCAATCAGCAAGAGTTGGCAGAGTATTAGAAATAGCAACGGACAACGAAATGAAAAAGGTAGAGAAAAACTTTACATTTCTTGCAACGGTGGGTTCCACTGCACCTTTTATTGGTTTATTTGGAACTGTATGGGGAATAATGAACTCGTTTCAATCAATTGCAATTTCTAGAAATACAAGTTTAGCGATTGTAGCGCCTGGTATAGCCGAAGCTCTGTTTGCGACTGCATTAGGTTTGTTAGCAGCAATTCCAGCCGTGGTAGCATACAATAAATTTAATAGTGACTCTCAAAGATATTTTTCAAGAATCGATAATTTTTCAAAAAGATTTCTTTCAATAATTTAAAATGGCCTTCAATTTCAATCGCTCAAAAAAAGAACCTATGAGCGAGATCAATGTAACTCCTTTTGTGGATGTGATGTTAGTTTTATTAATAATATTTATGGTCACAGCCCCACTATTGACGGTAGGCGTACAGGTGGATTTACCCGAGTCCGCAGCAGACTCATTGCCTGATGACCAAGAACCTTTAACTTTGAGTATTAACTCAAAAGGTGAAATTTATATTCAAGAACATCAAGTGACTTACCAAAAAATGATACCAAAACTATTGGCGATTGCAAAAAATAGAACTGATACAAGAATATATGTTAGAGGAGATAAAAATATTAATTATGGAAGGGTATTAGAAGTTATGGGAACCCTTTCTGGAGCAGGCTTTTCAAAGGTTGCTTTAATTTCTGAACCTTACAAAAATTAGGATGAACTATGATAAGAAGTTTAATTTACTCAATAACTTTTCATTCTGCACTGGTTTTATTAACAATATTAAGTTTACCATTTATGCTTAGAGAGTCGATTGATTTACCTCCAATAGTGTCAGTAGAATTAATTCAAATTTCCGATAAAACCAACATTCCATATGCTCCAAAAGCAAGAAAAATCATAGAAGAAAATAAGAAAAAAGAGGAGGAAAGATTAGTATCGGAGCAAGCACCACCAGCCGCAAAAGCTAAGGAAAAACCAGATAGAATTCCTCTTCCAAACGAAAAAAAAGAAGAAAAGCAAATAGTAAAAAAGAAGCAAAATCCGGAAGAAATAAAACCTCAAATAAGACAGGCTTCAGAATTTGAAAAAAAAGAAATAGTTGATACAAATCAAATAGCGGCTTTGATTGATAAAGCAAAAGAAGTAGAAGCTGTCAAAAGAAAAAAAACTGACAAGTTAACACAAAGTACTCAAAAAAATTCCTTTGCTTCAGGACTGACACTTTCACAAGAAGATGCGCTCAGGGCACAAATATTTGGATGCTGGAGTGTTCCTCTTGGATTACCATATGATAAAGATTTACTTGTAAGAATTAAACTAAAGCTTAAAAAAGATGGAACAATAATGAAATCTGAAATTTTAGATCATCAAAGGATGAACATGCCTGGTCAGAAATTTTATAAGGTTTTAGCCGAGAGTGCGCTTCGGGCTGTAAGGTTATGCCAACCACTAAAAGTTCCACCAACTGGATACGATAAATGGAAAGAATTACAATTAAACTTTAATCCAACTGAGATGTTGAAAGGATAAATGAAAAAAATAATTATATTTCTTCTATTTAATTTATTATTAATCAACAAATCTTTTGCCTTAATAGAAATTGACATTACCAGAGGAAATTTAGATCCATTACCAATTGCAGTTTCTCCTTTGCATGTCGACATAAAGTCAGAAAATTCTGAAGGTATAAAAATAAAAGAGCTAGGTGAAAATATTTCAAAAATAATAGAAAATAATTTTAGAGGAACTGGTTTATTTAACCCATTAAAAAAAGATGCTTTTGTGCAAAAACCAGATATTGCTCATTTAAAACCTAGATTCGAAGACTGGCGATTAATAAAGGCCCAAGCACTGGTTACAGGTAAACTTTTAGTCAAAGAGGGAAAATTAAAAGTAGAATTTAGATTATGGGATACAGCTGCTGCTAAAGAAATGACTGCTTTGGCTTTTACTACGACGCCAACGAACTGGAGGAGAGTGGCACATATAATTTCAGATAAAATTTATGAAAGATTAACAGGAGAAGAGGGATATTTTGATACAAGAATAATTTATGTTGCTGAAAGTGGCCCTAAAAATGAAAGAGTAAAAAAATTGGCTATAATGGATCAAGATGGTGCTAATACAAAATATCTTACTTACGGAACTGAACTAGTTCTTACTCCAAGATTCAATCCAAAAAATCAATTAGTAACTTATATGTCTTATTTTAGAAATGAACCAAGAGTTTACTTACTTGATATTGAAACAGGTAGCCAAGAGATAGTTGGAAAATTTCCAGGAATGACTTTTGCCCCAAGATTCTCACCAGATGGAAAAAAAATAGTAATGAGTTTTGCTAAAGACGGTAATTCAGATATTTATACTATGGATTTAGATACAAGAGTCGTAGAAAGAATTACGGATCATTCATCAATTGATACTTCTCCCTCATTTTCACCAGATGGAAAATTTATTGCATTCAATTCAGATAGAAGCGGTTTACAACAAATTTATGTTATGCGTAGTGACGGAACAGGAGTTAAAAGAATTACTTTTGGAAATGGAATTTACGGTACTCCCGTATGGTCACCAAGAGGAGATCTCATCGCATTTACAAAAATGCGTAAAGGAAAGTTTTATATTGGCGTCATGAGAATTGATGGGACTGGGGAAAGATTATTAACAGAAAATTACTATCAAGAAGCACCTTCTTGGTCGCCCAATGGAAGAGTTTTAGTTTTTTATAGAGAGACTAAGTCTGGATCAAAAGGTGAAGGTTTTTCCGCTAAATTATGGTCTATTGATATTACGGGTTATAACGAAAGAAGGCTAAAAACAGAAACTGATGCCTCAGACCCATCTTGGTCCTCTCTTTTATCAAAATAACGTATTATTTTGTGTAAAATACACTTGAATAACATTAAATAATTTGAAATAAAACACTACAAACCTAGGGGAAAAAATGATGTTTAATAAGAATTTAAAAAACGTATTACTAATAATCTTTGCTACTTTAATTTTAAGTGCATGTTCTACTGCGAAAAAATCAGGAAATATAGATGGAGATGTATATACTGGAAAAGAAACAGTAAAATACTTAGCTTCAGGTGTTCCAGATAGAATATTTTTTGCAACAAACAAATCTTCATTAACAACTGCTTCAAGAGCAACTTTAAGAAAGCAAGCTAATTACTTGAGAAAAAATAAAAATCTTAATGTGACAATTGAAGGTCACGCTGATGAAAGAGGAACAAGAGAATACAACTTAGCTTTAGGTGAAAGAAGAGCTAATGCTGCCAAAGATTATCTAATGACTTACGGAATTTCTGGAAAAAGAATTTCGGTAATCAGTTACGGAAAAGAAAAACCTGTTAACCCAGCTTCAACACCGTTAGCTTGGTCTCAAAACAGAAGATCTGTAACGATAAAAGTTAATTAAAATTTTCTAATAATTTTAGACCCCTTAATACACGCGTATTAAGGGGTCTTTTTTTTGCCATTTTATCAAATTAAAATGAATCATGTTCATCAGATTTAAATTAAATTTAATTATTTATTCTATTGCATTAACTTTTTTTACCAGTTTGGTTTTTGCAGAAGAAGAAGAAATTTATTTGCAAGCTATTTCTGATCAAATTCAGATTATTACAAAAGATCTAAAAACTTTAGAAAAAGCTGTTTATCAAAAATCAGACCTTGTATCTGGATCAAGCACAAGCCAATCAAGTTCAAATGGACTTAATGAAGATATTATGACTAAACATCTTTTAAAATTAAGTGAAATAGAAAATCAATTTAGAGAACTTACAAATAAATTCGAAGAAGTAAATTTTAAACTAGATAAATTATCATCTCGTGTTACAAAAATTCAATCAGATACACAGTTAAGATTTTCGGACTTAGAAAATGGATCTATTACTGATATAAAAAAACAAACAGCTCTTCCTGGTTCAAGTAAACCTCAAGATTTTGGAGCGGCTCCGGGTTACCAAACTTCTAATTTACCAAAAGAACAATCCATCAATTCAATTGAAAGCGCCCAAACCGTAATTGCTGAAGAACCAGAAAAAAGAGACTCTTTATTACCTGACAAACCTCCATCAGAACAATATGAATTTGCAGTAAGTTTTATGAAGATTGGAGATTATGAAACAGCAGAGTTTGCATTAAAAGAATTTATAGATAAAAATAAAGATCACGACTTAGCAGGAAGTGCTCAATACTGGTATGGTGAAACTTTTAGAATAAGACAACTTTACTCAGATGCAGCTACTGCCTACCTTGATGGCTATCAAAATTATCCAAAAAGTAAAAAAGCACCTGATAATCTTTTAAAGCTAGGAATCACAATGGTACAACTTGGTGAAAAAGATCAAGGATGCAAAATGATTTCTGGACTGAAAAAAGAATACCCAAAAGCAAGTAAGTCTGTGCTACAAAAAGCTCAATATGAGCAAAAAAAATTCAAGTGTAAATCTTAAAAATAACTTTAAAGAGTTTCAGGATCTATCAAGCATTTTTTTAAATTTTAAAAGCAAACTTGATTCTATTAATAAAAAAAAATATTTAGTCGCTGTTTCTGGTGGACCGGATAGCCTAGCTCTCGTTGCATTAACAATCGCATACACAAATTTAAAAAAGGTAAAATTTCACTATGTTTTAGTGGATCACAGCATTAGAAAAAACTCACATCAAGAGGCAAAAAAAGTTAAAAATATTTTAAAAAAAAAAAAAATAAGTTTAGAAATAATTTTAAATAAAAAAATAATTACAAAAAATATTCAATCCGAAGCGAGAAATGTCAGATATGAGATACTAAAAAACTATTGTTTAAAGAAAAGAATAACAACCATTCTAACCGCACACAATCTTGAAGATCAGGTTGAAACTTTTTTTATAAGGCTTTCAAGAGGCAGTGGATTAAAAGGGCTTTCTGCAATGACACCTTTTAGAAAAATTAATAGCAAAGTAGCTTTGTGTAGACCTTTACTAGATGTAAGAAAAAATTTTTTGATAAAAATTTCAAAAAATACTTTTGGAAAATTCGTTAAAGATCCCTCTAATAAAGATGAGAAATATTTAAGGACTAAAATTAGAAATTTAAAAAAACCCTTGGAAAACAGCGGTATCAAATATGAGCAAATTTTTAGATCAATACAAAATTTATCTTTCAGTAGATCTACATTAGACAATTATTTTGAAAAAATTTTCAAAAAACTAATAAATGTAAGAAATAAAGAAGTCAGTATTAACTTTAGAAAATTCAACCAACTTAATGATGAAGTTAAAATTGTATTAATTAATCAGTCAATAAAAAAGATAAAAAAAAATTACTATGATGTTAGATCAAGAAAAGTACAAAATCTGATCAAAAATCTTAGCAAGAGTAATTTTAAAAAATCTACTCTTGGAGGATGTATTTTTTTTAAAAAAGATGGAAATTTATGTCTAAAACAAGAAAAACTTTGAAAATCTGGGTCAATTGGTATCTTTTTGTCTTATTTACAACTTATTGTAAGCTAAACTATACTTGTTAATTAAAGATTAATGATTATTTAATAATTATGAATATTAAAAATTTAATAATGTGGGTTATTATAGTCTTACTATCTGTAGGGCTTTTCAACATGTTTCAGGACCCAAAAAATATTAACTCAGAGAGAAATGCTTTACCTTTTTCAAATTTTCTAAATGAGGTTGAAGCAGGCAGAGTGGTTGAAGTTCAAATACAAGGAAACAATATTTCAGGTGTGTTAGCTGACGGAAACAGTTTTAAGACATACTCTCCAAATTATCCCGAGCTCGTTGATAAACTTTCATCAAAAGGAGTAAGTATAGTTGCCTCACCTAAAGAGGATAAAATGCCATCACTCTTAGGAATTTTACTATCATGGTTCCCAATGCTTTTGTTAATCGGTGTTTGGATATTTTTTATGCGTCAGATGCAAGGAGGCAAAGGTGGCGCGATGGGATTCGGAAGATCAAAAGCTAAATTGTTAAATGAGGCACAAGGGAAAGTAACATTTAATGATGTTGCTGGTGTAGAAGAAGCAAAAGAAGAAGTCGAAGAAATAGTTGAGTTTCTTAAAGATCCAAAAAAATTTAGCCGTTTAGGTGGAAAAATTCCGAAGGGCGCTTTATTGATTGGACCTCCAGGAACAGGAAAAACTTTATTAGCTAAAGCTATCGCAGGTGAAGCTAACGTTCCATTTTTTTCGATTTCTGGTTCAGATTTTGTTGAAATGTTTGTTGGAGTTGGAGCTTCAAGAGTAAGAGACATGTTTGAGCAAGGAAAAAAACACTCTCCTTGTATTATATTTATTGATGAGATTGACGCTGTTGGAAGAAGTAGAGGAGCAGGGTTAGGTGGAGGAAATGATGAGAGAGAGCAAACTCTAAATCAGTTGCTTGTAGAGATGGATGGTTTTGATACGAATGAAGGTATAATATTAATAGCAGCTACTAATAGACCGGATGTATTAGATCCAGCCTTGTTAAGACCAGGAAGGTTTGACAGACAAGTTGTTGTTGGAAATCCTGATATAATTGGTAGAGAAGCAATTTTAAAAGTGCATGTAAAAAAAATCAGCACAGGCCCAGATGTGAAATTAAGAACAATTGCAAGAGGAACACCAGGATTTTCTGGAGCAGATTTAGCAAATTTGATTAATGAGTCAGCGTTACTAGCCGCAAGAAAGAATAAAAGAGTTGTAACAATGTCTGATATTGAAGAAGCAAAAGATAAAGTGATGATGGGAGCTGAGAGAAGATCTATGGTTATGTCGGAGGATGAAAAAAAACTTACAGCATATCATGAAGGTGGCCACGCAATAGTCGCTTTAAACGAAAAAGCATCAGATCCAATACATAAAGCTACAATAATTCCAAGGGGACGCGCATTGGGAATGGTTATGAGACTTCCAGAAAGAGACCAACTATCAGTCACGCGTGAAAAAATGTATTCAGATATTGCCGTAGCAATGGGCGGAAGAATTGCGGAAGAAATAATTTTTGGTCATGATAAGGTTACCTCTGGGGCATCCTCTGATATCGATATGGCTACAAAGATGGCTAAAAATATGGTTACAAAATATGGTATGAGCAAAGAATTGGGGCCATTAGCTTATGGAGAAAATGAAGAAGAGGTATTTTTAGGAAGATCTGTGACAAAACAACAAAATATGTCTGAGGAAACTGCAAAAAAAATAGACGTTGAAGTTAAAAAAATTGTTGATGCAGGTTACGATAGAGCCAAAAAAGTTCTTACAGAAAAAATTGATGATTTGCATAAGCTAGCTAAAGCACTTTTAATTTACGAAACGTTATCAGGTGATGAAATAAGGGACTTAGTTTTAAAAAATATCAAGCCAACTAGGTCATTTAAAGAAGAAGACGAAGATAATGGCAAATCGTCATCAGCACTTGGATCCCTAGGGTTAAAACCTAAGCCAGCAGTTTAAGATAAATGAAAAAATATTACACTCGAGCGTGTAATTTTTTTTATGGAAATAATTCAAAACAACTAATCAAAAAAAAACTTGCTTTTCCGTTATGCGGCGATAATGCAATAGCATTCAATAAAGTAGAAATTTTTACTAAAGACAAAAAAAAAGTTAATTCCAAAATTGTTGATATTAATGATATCGGCAAACTTCCTTTTATAATAAAAAAAAAAATATTAAAAGATATTAAAAAAATTATATCAAAAAGAAAATTTATTGGAAAAAAAAAGCATATCCTTATGGGGGTTTTAAATTTAACTCCTGATAGTTTTTCTGATGGAGGTAAATATAATTCATCTAAAAAAGCTATGCAAAGAATAAAGGATATGAGAAATGAGGGGGCAGAAATAATTGATATTGGAGGTGAGTCAACAAGACCTGGGTCAAAAATTATTTCATCAAATAATGAGCTTCAAAGAATTAAAGAAGTAGTGAAAAAATTTAAGAAAAAATTTCCCAAAGCTTTACTTTCAATTGATACAAGAAAGTCTTCAGTAATGGAATTTTCAATAAAACATAATGTAGATATTATTAATGATGTTTCCTGTTTTCAGTTTGATCCAAAATCTTTAAATGTGATTAAAAACAGAAAATTATGGAAAATCATCCATCATATGCAAGGATCACCACAAACTATGCAGAACAATCCTTCATATAATCATGTGTTATTAGATATTTATGATTTTTTTGAGGATAAGATTAAAAAATTTAAGAGTCTAAAATATCATAAAAAAATAATTTTAGACCCAGGAATAGGTTTTGGAAAAAACTTGAAACATAATTTGATGATTTTAAATAAAATTTCCCTATTTCATTCACTTGGTTTTCCTATATTAATTGGCACTTCTAGAAAAAGATTCATTAATCAAATTTCTGGAAAATATGACACAAAAGAAAGAATAGGAGGCACTTTATCATCGATAATCTTTTCTTTTTTGCAGGGAATAAAAATTTTTAGAGTACATAATGTCAAAGAGGTTAAGCAAGGGCTTTTAATATTTGAAAATTTACTAAACAATAAATGAAAAAAAAATACTTTGGAACTGATGGAATTAGGGGCACAGTTAATGCTGGAAACATTAATGGTGAAAAATTTTTTAAATTTGGTTTGGCAGCAGGAACATATTTTAAAAATTTAAAGAAAAAAAAGCAAATAGCCATTATTGCAAAAGACACTCGCTTATCTGGCTACACACTTGAGCCTGCTTTAGTTTCGGGTTTAGCTTCAGCTGGTATGCATATATTTACATTAGGTCCACTTCCAACCAATGGCTTAGCAATGCTTACAAAAAAAATGAAAGCTAATTTGGGAATAATGATCACAGCATCTCACAATCCTTTTCACGATAATGGCTTGAAACTATTTGGACCTGACGGTATGAAATTATCTGATAAGATTGAAAAGAAAATTGAAAACTTAATTGATGCTAAAACTATTAGTCATTTATCTGAGCCAAAATCACTAGGTAGGGTAAAAAGGTTAGAAGATGGAAATGATAGATATATTCAAATCTTAAAAAATAATTTTCCTAACAATTTTAGTTTAAAAGGTATGCGTATAGTCTTAGATTGCGCTAACGGAGCGGGATACAAATCAGCTCCAAAAATTTTGTCAGAATTAGGTGCTAAGGTTTTTTCAATTGGCGTTAAACCAAACGGATTAAATATAAATTATAACTGCGGGTCAACATTTCCTGAAGTTTTAAAAAATTATGTAAAAAAATTTAAAGCAGATATAGGTATCTCATTAGACGGTGATGCTGATAGAGTAATAATGTGCAATGAGAAAGCGCAAATAGTTGATGGAGATCAGATTATAGCAATGATTGCTAAAAGGTGGAAAAGAAAAAAAATTTTAAAAGGTGGAGTTGTAGGAACATTAATGTCTAATTACGGTTTAGAAAAATTTTTTTTAGATGAAAAAATAAATTTTAGAAGGTCGAAGGTAGGAGATAGGTATGTAAAAGAAATGATGAAAAAATATAATTATAATCTAGGAGGTGAACAATCAGGGCATATAATCTTAGGTAAATTTGCCACTACTGGAGACGGTTTATTAGTTGCTCTAGAAGTTTTATTTGCTTTAAGAAAAGGAAAACTAGCTAGTGAGATTTTTAAAGTATACAAATCAGTGCCTCAGAAACTTTTAAATATTAAAGTCAAAGATAAAAAAATTATTAATTCTTTTAAGTGTAAAAAAGCAATTAAATTAGCTAGTGAACTTATTAAAAAAAAAGGTAGGCTGTTGGTAAGACCTTCAGGCACGGAACCAAAAGTGAGAATTATGTGTGAGTCTTTTAATCGTACTCTAATGAATAAATGTATTACTATTGTTAAAAAAAGTATTCACTAGAATATGAAACCAAATTCTAAAGTTCTAATTATTGCAGGTTCCGACTCATCGGGAGGCGCAGGAATACAAGCAGATGTAAAAACAGTTACTTCTTTAGGTTCCTATGCGATGACAGCGATTACTGCCGTAACAGCTCAGAACACCACAGGCGTAAAATCAATTATTCCCATTAAATCTAAGGAGATATCTAATCAGATAGAGTTTACAGCAAAAGATATCAAACCTAATGCTATAAAAATAGGAATGTTACACTCGAAATCAGTAATTCAAGCAGTGATAAAATCTTTAAATAAAATAAAAACTAAAAAAATTGTACTTGATCCAGTTATGGTTGCTAAAGGTGGATCAAAACTAATTAACAATGCTGCAATCACTTATTTAAAAAAAAATTTATTAAAAAAAACTTTACTAATTACACCTAATATACCTGAGGCAGAAATTTTATCAAAAATTAGAATCAATTCAAAAGAGGATATGATGAAGGCTGGAAAAATATTAATTAGTTTAGGTGCTAAAAATGTTTTGATAAAAGGCGGTCATTTAAAGTCAAAACAAATGAATGATATTTTGTTTAATCAAAAAACCATTGAGATATTTATAAGTAAAAAATATAGTACAAAAAATACACATGGGACTGGTTGTACACTATCCTCTGCAATTGCAACCTATTTAGCATGTGGAAAAGATTTGATTAAATCTTGTGAGCTTGGAATTAAATATGTTAATGAGTCAATTAAATCAAATCTAAATTTAGGAAAAGGAAGCGGTCCAATAAATCACTTAAATTCAATAATTTTAAATAAAAAATTTAAATAATGAAAAATGTTGTTGTTGTAGGTTCACAGTGGGGAGACGAAGGAAAGGGAAAGATAGTTGATTGGCTTTCTAGTGAAGCAGATATAGTTGTAAGATTTCAAGGAGGGCATAATGCAGGGCATACTTTAGTTATAGATAAAAAAATATTTAAATTAAGATTACTACCTTCAGGTATAGTCAGAAAAGGAAAAATTTCTATTCTTGGAAATGGAGTTGTAATTGATCCCTGGGCATTATTAACAGAAATTGAGGAAATTAAAAAACAAGGAGTTGATGTGACTCCAGAAAATTTTATGATTTCAGAGTCAGCCTCTCTTATTTTACCTTTTCATCAGGAGATGGATGAAATTAGAGAGGATGCTGCTGGAAAAGAAAAAATTGGAACTACTAGACGCGGTATAGGACCCTGCTATGAAGATAAAGTTGGTAGAAGATCAATCAGAGTGATGGATCTTAGATCAGAAAGTAACTTAGATAGCAGACTAGAAAATGTATTATTACACCATAATGCCATCAGAAAGGGTCTAAATAAGAAGATTTATGAAAAAGATAAGCTCAAAAAAGAATTATTAAAAATAGCACCTGATATTTTACAATTTGCTCAGCCTGTGTGGTTAAAGCTTGATCAATTTAATAATGAAAGAAAAAAAATTTTATTCGAAGGTGCTCAAGGAATTCTTTTAGATGTTGATCACGGTACCTACCCTTATGTAACATCTTCAAATACTGTGCCTGCGATGGCAGCAACTGGATCAGGTTCTGGTCCTAATAAAATCAATTATATTCTAGGTATAACAAAAGCATATACTACTAGAGTGGGGAGCGGACCATTTCCCACAGAATTAAATGATGAGATAGGAGAAAGTATAGGTAAAAGAGGGAAAGAATTTGGAACTGTCACTGCAAGAAAAAGAAGATGTGGTTGGTTTGATGGAGTTTTAGTGAGACAAACAATAAAAATTTCCGGAATTAATGGTATAGCTTTGACAAAATTAGATGTTTTAGATGAATTGGAAGAAATTAAAATGTGCGTTGGGTATGAGTTAAATGGAGAGAAAATAGATTATTTGCCAGCTGCTTCTCAAGATCAATTTAATATAAAACCAATTTATAAGACTTTTCCAGGATGGAAAGCTCAAACACAGGGAATTAGAAATTTAAAAGATTTACCAGATAAAGCTAAGAGATATATTCACGCTCTAGAGGATTTCATCGAAGCAAGAATATCAAGCATATCCACTAGCCCCGAGAGAGAGGATACTATCTTAGTTGAAGATCCATTTAATAACTAATTAGTGGGAAGTAAATTTTTTGATTTACTTGCGTTAATCATAGATTTTTGTAATTTTTCAAAAGCTTTAGTTTCAATTTGTCTAATTCTTTCTCTACTAATTTTATATTTTTTACTCAATTCCTCCAATGTTTTTGGTTCCTCAGAAAGTCTTCTAGCGGTAATAATTTCTTTCTCTCTCTCATTTAAGATCTTCATTGCACTTTCTAACAATTCCTTTTTGTCGTCATACTCTTGTTTTTGAGAAATAACTAGTTCTTGATCTAGACTGTCATCTACTAACCAATCTTGCCATTCATCAGTCTCACCACTTTTGATTGGATCATTTAATGATTTTTCTTGACCCATCATTCTTCTATTCATATTTACGACTTCATTTGAGTCCACGTCTAATCTTTTTGATATTTCATTCACTTGTTCATCTCGAAGATCACCATCTTGTCCTGGAGCAATTTGGTTTTTAAGTTTCTTTAAGTTAAAAAAAAGTTTTTTTTGAGCAGTTGTTGTTCCCATTTTTACCAAGCTCCACGACCTTAAAACATACTCTTGGATTGAAGCTTTAATCCACCACATTGCATAAGTAGCCAGCCTAAATCCTTTATCAGGATCAAATTTTTTTACAGCTTGCATTAGTCCTATATTTCCTTCTGAAATTAATTCATTTACAGGAAGACCATAGCCACGGTATCCCATTGCAATTTTAGCAACCAATCTTAAGTGACTAGTAACTAATTTATGTGCAGCTTTTAAATTACCATTTTCTCTCCAGTTTTTTGCTAACATATATTCTTCCTCTGCATCAAGCATAGGAAATTTTTTAATTTGCGCTAAATAGACTGATAATCCTCCAATCGAAGGAACTGGAAGATTACTCATCTGATTTTTTTTACTCATAATTATCTACTTATATATGAAAATTAATATTTCAACTGCTTAAATTTTCAAGCAAACTCAATATTTTTTTAAATCCCTCAGGTAAATCTGAATTAAAACTCATCCTTTTTTTTGTTGTGGGGTGTATAAATTCTAATGTTTTAGCATGCAAGGCCTGACCAGATAATTTGTTCAATTTTATAAAAAATTCATTATTAATCTTTTTAAACCTCATATTTTTTTTTCCATACTGTTTATCTCCAAGCAAGGAAGTGCCTTTATATTTGAAATGCACTCTTATTTGATGAGTTCTTCCTGTTTCTAATTCACATTCAATTAAACTAATTTTTGGAATATCTTTTATGTTAAAGATTTGAATTGTCTTATAATTTGTAATCGCTTTTTTCCCATTCACATCACTTACAGTCATTAATTGTCGATTTTTTTTATCTCTAGCGATCAATGTACTAATTTTACCATTAAGAGGCCTAATCACACCCCAAGATAAACATAAATATTTTCTTTTTATGGTATGTTCGCTAAACTGATTGCTTAAGAATGAGTGTGCAAAATTATTTTTTGCAATTACAAGTAGACCGCTAGTTTCTTTATCTATTCTATGAACGATGCCAGGCCTCAAAGAACCATTTATGTCAGATAAGTTTTTCTTATATTTGTATAATAATGCATTTACTAAAGTGTTATCGTAATTACCTGCTCCTGGATGAACCACCATTCCTTTGGGCTTATTGATTATTAAGATACTCTTATCCTCATGGATAATATTCAGATCAATTTTTTTTGGGTAAATGTTTCGTTCATGATTTTGTGCAATATTCACATAAATAAGGTCCTTATATTTGATTTTAGTAGACGGAGAAGTTTGCACAAAATTATTTAACTTAACCTGTTTACTTTCAATTAACTTTTTTAGAAATGATCTTGTTAAATGGTTAATGTTTTCTGCCAAAAAAACATCCAATCTTTTCTCACTATTTTTTGTATCAACAGAAAATTTAATTGTATTATCCATAAATTAATTTAAATTATCCATAATGCGCCGGTAGCTTCAACTGGATAGAGCGCCGGATTTCGGCTCCGGAGGTTATGGGTTCGACTCCTATCCGGCGCACCATTTTTTTAAATAATCCAATCTAAAAACCTCTGTTTATTTTCAATTACGAATTTAGGATAGCTTTCATCTAAAGTAATTTTTCTTAATTTTATACCACGTCCAAAAATATCTTCATTTCTAAGTATTTTTTCTTCAATTTTTTTTTCATTCAATTGCTCACTATTATATTCACCATGGGAAAAGGATTTTACTTTATTCAATATTTGTTTTGGAGTTTGCATATAAGAAAAGTGCCATCCTCCTTTTATAATTTGCTGATTGTATTTATCTATTCTCCAAAAAGAGTAGTTCTTAAATTTTAAATTTCTTAAATCTTGCATCGATTTAATATTTTTTCTTTTTGTAATTCTTGAACCTATCCAATTGCTCTCATCTAAGTTTTGTAAATTTAATTTATACATAAACATCTTTTGCGAAAATGCTATAAATTTTTTATTTTTTTTTATTTCGCTTAATTTCGTTAAGTCAGGTATTTCATCTGAGTCTGACAAAATTATAAGATCATCTGGTAGAGAATTTTTCAGGCCTTTTATCAGTGAATTTCTTTGATGTTGTTCAATAGGAGACTCCCCACCGGTATGTTTATCAAAATCAATATTTTCTTTATAATCAGCAATTATATAAATTATCTTCTTTTTAAATCTAGGAAATTTATTTACATCAAAATTTAATTTTTTATCTTTTCCTTGGTGAGTTTTTGTAGATTCTGAGATAACAAAATAATCTACGAATTTATCTAAAATATTTAAACGTAAATCTACGATATGGTCCTCATTGAAATATTGAAAACAGTCGTAAACAGCCATTAGTTAAAGTAATTATCCTCTAAATTCTCGATTTCTTTATTATCTATTTCAAATCTCTTCATCAAAATTTGTAAAAGTTTTATTTGTCCAAAAATTAACATTAGACTTATGAATTTTTCTGCATTATCTTTTATTAAATTTTTACCAGTTTCATTATTAAAGTTTGGTATAAAAATCATGTCAGCTTCAACCGGAACTCTTGTATTGTGACCCCCAATTTCTTTCCAATCAATTAATACATAATTAAGATCTCCTAAATAATTAACTAATTTATTCCAATCAGGGACATTCTTATACATTGAAAAAAAATGTGCTTCTATTTTTATCAATAGAGGTCGAAAGTTTCCTATTCCTTTTAAAATTTCAAGTTCTGCTCCTTGTGTGTCTATTTTAAGATAATCCAAACTTTTTATGTCTAGTTCGGAAAGTTGATTGCTCATAGTATCGCATTCAATTTCAATTGTTCGGGTAATTTTAAAATTGTCAAAATCTTTATTATCCATGTTATATAAATCAAATTTTTTTTCATCTGGTTTATACATGGATGAGCTCCCAAGTCTTTTGTCAAGAATATACAATGTCTTTTTTTCTTTTTTATTCCACAATCCTTTATTGATAACAAATTTCTTTTCTTTTAATTTCAACGCCTCTGTTTTTATTGGCTCTATAAGTATATCTTCAAAAAATAAATTATATTTTTCTGGAAAAAAAAAATCTGAATTGAAACCTCCTTGTGCACCAACATCTAAAGCAATGATTTTTTTATTTTTGATTAATTTTTTTATTAATGATACAAAATTATATTTTTCATTACTTTTGTAACTTTTTTCACTCAAAAAATTAATAACTCTTCGATTTAATTTTAATTTAATCAAAATTTTGAAAATAATTGGTAGTATAACTTTTATCAAACTTCTAAAAATCTTATAAATTTTTTTAGACATTATTAAAAATTTACTTTTTTGTAAAAGTAGTGAGACCTATTTTTTTCCCTTCGATTAAAGACGAGGAACAATGAAGTCTAGTTCTATCAAAGATTAACATTGACCCTACTTCCCACTCATAAACTAAATCAATTTCCAGTCCTGAAAGATTTTCAATTTTTTCATGCTCTAGATATTTTTTATGATGATCTTGATTAAACGGTTTTTTTTCGTAGATATTTAAATGCTCAGAAGATCTTATATTTTGACCATAATTAAGATTTTTAATATTAAGCTCATTTTCATCAATAGTAAAATTTGTTGAGTTTCCATAGAATTTATTTTTAAATATGACTGTACTACCTTTAGAACTAAGAGGAATTAATGTTTGTTTAAAAATAATTTCATCTAAATTAAATCCAGCATCAACGTGTAAACCGATAGGATTATAACTCTCTTGAAAAAGTCCTAAAATATCTTCATTATTTTCATCCTTTAGATTATCCATTTTGAAATCACCAATTTCATTTTTCACTTTTTCATAAAAAATATTCTCAAGCTCCTTATTAAAATTTTTAAGCCATCTTTTCTTAATAACGTTCTGCTTTTTGTTATGTACGGTTGTAGGTAAGTTTTTGTATAACTCTAAAAATTTTTCTATTTCGCCTTTACTAAATAATTTCTTTATGACTTTTGGTGAACCTTCTAAATTTTTAATTTTATCAATATTTTTATGCATATTTATTCACCCATATTAATTAAAGTTCCTCTATTTTTGGCTCCATCATAAGAAAGGTAAAAAATGATTACCCCTATCATAAAATATAAAAAAGATATTAAAATAGCTTTAAATATTTGAGAATAATTTATGATATCATAAATTAATATATTTCTCATCTCTTCAAATATATGAACTAAAGGAAGTAATTTTGCTATAATTTGCAGCCAACTTGGAAGTATTTCGATTGGATAATAAATACAGCCTAGTGGTGCTAAAAAAAATAGACTTGCCCAAGCAATATTTTCAAAAGACGGTCCAAATCTTATTAGTCCTGCTGTAACTAAAAGACCCAAGGTGACACCAAATATATAAAGAGTAATTAATAAAAAAATAAGAGGACTTCCAATTTTAAATATCGAAACACCAAAAAACGGTATTGCTAATAAAGCAGCTGGAACTAAACCGATTAAAGTTCTTAAGATTGCAGTAAATGTTAGTGCAGCAATTATCTCACTTAGTCTTATCGGTGCAATGAACAGATTTGTAAAATTTCTACTCCAAATTTCTTCAAGAAACATCATGTTATAGCTGATGCTTGATCGAAAAAGAAAATCATAAAGTATTGCTGCACTTAAAATAATTCCAACTGTATTTTCGTAGAATGATGAATTTAATGTAAAAAACTTTGATATAAAGCCCCAAAGAAATATTTGAATTGTAGGCCAGTATATCAAATCTAAAATTCTGGGAAAAGATCCTTTGATTAAATATAAATGTCTTAAACTTAATGCAAATATTTTATTCCAATTCATTTTTACTCCTTGCTATTTTTAAAAATGTATCTTCCAAATTTTCTCTTCCATGTTTTTTTATCAGTTGATCACTAGTCCCCCTATCAACGATTTGGCCATCTTTCATCATTATTATTCCATCACACAATCTTTCAATTTCCCTCATGTTATGTGACGCTAATAAAATTGTTAGCTCATTATCTCTTTTATATCTTTCAATATATTCTCTTACAAAATCACCAACATCTGGGTCTAAACTGGCTGTAGGCTCGTCTAAAAATAGTAATTTAGGTTTATTTATTAATGACTTTGCTAAAGCAACACGATTTTTTTGACCTGAAGAAAGTTCTCCTGTTTTTTTGTTTAAAAATTTTTGTAAATTTAAATCCTCGATCATTTCATTTGTTCTTTGTTTAATTTCTCTTACACCATATAATCTTGCGTAAACTTCTAAATTTTGTCTGACGGTTAGTTTCTTTGGTAATTCTATATACGGAGACGCAAAGTTCATCAAACTCAATAGTTTAATTCTGCTTTTAGGTTCAAGAGCAATTCCATTTATAAAAATTTGCCCACTAGTAGGCGTAATTAATCCTAGCATCATTCCTATCGAAGTTGTTTTACCACAACCATTAGGACCAAGAAGACCCATAACTTTATTTTTTTCAATTTCAAAGCTAATATCATTTACAGCTATTAGCGAATTAAATTTTTTTGAAATATTTTTAACTTTTAGTTCCATTAATTTTTTGAAGCTCTTTTTATTCTATCGTTTATTGCTATTCCAGAACCTTTATTCGGAATTTTGCCTATTTGAATCTTTTCGTACCCCTTTCTTTTAATTGTTCTTAAAAGTTTATATAAATTTGATGCCGCTTCTTTTAAATTTGATTTCTCACTTAAGCTAAAGAAATATTTGTTTTTTTTATATCTTTTACCAAGATATATAAATGCGCTTTTTGCATCATGTTTTTTTTGATTAATTAAAACCGGTATGCCAGGAGAATAGTGTTTTTTCATCATTCCCGGAGATCTTAATCTTTTTGATTTAGATCTTTTAATTAATTTTGACTTTAAAATTTTTTTGATTAAACTATTGTCTATTATTCCAGGCCTTAAAATTTCAGGAAATTTAGTTAAATCAATCACTGTTGACTCTATTCCAATTTTAGATTTTCCACCATCAATAATTAACTTTACTTTTTTTTTAAACTCATCAACTACATCTAAAGCACAAACAGGACTCACGTTAAAAGATTTATTTGCGCTTGGCATCGCTAAAGGAAAATTAATTTTTTTTAAAATAGTTCTAATAACCTTATGTTTTGGAAATCTAACGGCTACTGTAGTTAATTTAGCAGATGCAAGTGGATTAATCTTTGAATTAATTTTTTTATTTAAAATAAAAGTAATTGGGCCAGGACAAAATTTTTTATATAATTTTAAGAAGTTTTTATTGATTTCAACATCTTTTAAAGCTTTGCTCAAATTAAAATAATGAATTATTAAAGGGTTTGATTTTGGCCTACCTTTTAATTTAAATATTTTTTCTATAGAACGTTTGCTATAAGCATTTCCACCCAAACCGTAAACAGTCTCAGTTGGCAACCCAGCAATATTACCATTATTCAAATATTTTATAGTTTTACTTAAAGTTTTTCTATTAAATGTAAATATATTTGAATAGTTATTTTTCATAATGTAAATATTATTTATTAGATGAAAAATGAAAATATTCCAGCTGATGTTAAAAGTAAATCATTAAAAGAGGCTAGAGATGAAATTGATGCTATTTTGATTAAACTAGAAAATCAAGACACTAATTTAGATAAGTCAATTGATGAATATAATAGGTTAATACAACTCAACAAACATATAGATAGTTTATTTAAAGAAAAATTAAAAGAAATTTCTAAGAAAAAATAAGGAATGATAAAAAAAAAATTATTAAAAAATGCTAAAAAAGTTGATCAATTTTTGATTAACTTTATAAAAAAACAAAAAAATTCTTTACTAGTCAAACCCATGAAGTACGGTGTTATATCTGGGGGAAAAAAGATTAGATCAACTATTATTTTAGATACTGGTAAAATATTTAATATTAGTGAAAAAAGTCTTATAAATATTTGTGCGGCTGTTGAGTGTATTCACTCATATTCATTGATACACGATGATTTACCATGCATGGATAATGACTCTTTAAGAAGAGGTAAACCATCAACGCACATTAAATTTGGAGAAGCATCAGCGGTATTGGCTGGAAGTTCTTTATTGACGTTAGCTTTCGAGATTATTGCAGATAAAAAATATTCACTCAACTCGAAGATAAAAAATGAAATTATAAAATCATTAGCAAGTTGTTCTGGACACACTGGTATAGCTGGTGGACAAGAGTTAGATTTAAAATTTGAAAATAAAAAAAAAAATTTAAAACAAATTATAGATATGCAAAAGAAAAAAACAGGCAAACTATTTAACTTTTGTTTATACTCAGTAGCAGCAGTTGCTAATAAAAATAATAAAGAAAAAAAATTTTTAAGCAATTTAGGTGAGGAGATAGGATTACTATTTCAATTTGCTGATGATTTTTTAGACAACAAAGGTTCTATAAAATTAGTTGGTAAACCAGTGAAAAAAGATAAAAAAAAAGGTAAATCAACTTTATTAAATTTAATGGGCGAAAATAAAGCTAATTTGTATGCAAATAATTTGAAGAAAAACATATTGCGTAAATTAAAAAAACATGGAAAAAAAGCAAAAGATTTAACAAACACGATTGAGTTCATTTTAGAAAGAAAATTTTAATGGGTAGACTTATAAAACAAATCAACTTTCCTGCTGATTTAAGAAGATTTAAAAAAAATGATCTTAAACAAATTTCGGATGAACTAAGAGATGAACTAATTGATGTAGTTTCCGAAACAGGAGGACACCTAGGAGCAGGGCTGGGCGTAGTAGAGCTTACAATAGCTTTACATTATGTTTTTGATACCCCTAAAGATAAATTAGTTTGGGACGTTAGTCATCAGTGCTATCCACATAAGATTATAACTGGTCGAAGAGATAGAATTAAAACACTTAGAAAGGGTGGAGGCTTATCAGGATTTACAAAAAGAGCTGAAAGTGAATATGATCCTTTCGGAGCTGCTCATAGCTCAACTTCTATTTCCTCGACGCTTGGAATGGCCGTTGCAAAAAAATTATCTAACAATAATAATAACGTCATTGCAGTAATAGGTGATGGAGCCATGAGTGCTGGTATGGCTTATGAGGCTATGAATAATGCGGGTGCATTAAAGTCTAACTTAATTGTAATTTTAAACGATAACGACATGTCTATTGCAAGACCTGTTGGCGCTATGAGTAAATATTTAGCTAAACTATTATCGGGTAAATTATATTTCAGTTTGAGAGAAACTTTAAAAATGGTTATCTCCTCTTTTTCAAAAAGGTTTAGTCAAAAAGCTGGTAAAGCAGAGGACTTACTTAGAAATATTGTTACTGGTGGGACATTATTTAGTGAGCTGGGTTTTTATTATGTAGGTCCTATAGATGGACATGATGTTGAAAACTTGGTTCAAATTTTAGAAAATGTTAAACATTCTAACCACCAAGGGCCAGTTCTTATTCATGTTAGAACTCAAAAGGGTAAAGGATATAAACCTGCAGAAGACTCAGGTGATAAATACCATGGTGTATCAAAGTTTAATGTTTCAACTGGAGAACAAGCAAAATCAAAATCAAATATTCCGTCGTATACGAAAGTTTTTGCCGAGACTTTGATTAAACATGCCGAGCAAGATACAAAAATTATTGGCATTACTGGAGCCATGCCTTCAGGCACAGGTTTAAATTTATTTGAAAAGAAATTCCCGGAACGTATTTTTGATGTAGGAATAGCCGAACAGCATGCAGTAACCTTTGCAGCTGGACTAGCGACAGAAGGATACAAACCTTATGCTGCAATTTACTCTACTTTTCTACAAAGAGCCTACGATCAAGTGGTTCATGATGTTGCTTTACAATCACTTCCAGTGAGGTTTGCAATCGACCGTGCAGGACTAGTAGGTGCAGATGGACCAACACATGCAGGTTCTTTTGATATTACTTATCTTTCAACTTTACCAAATTTTGTTGTAATGGCTGCAAGCGATGAGTCTGAATTAGTAAAAATGATTAATACTTCAGTTAATATAAATGATCGTCCATCTGCTTTTAGATATCCTAGAGGAAATGGAATTGGAATTGAATTACCTTCAATCAAAGAAACTTTGGAAATTGGAAAGGGGAGAGTTATCAAAGAAGGAAAAAAAGTAGCTCTTATAAATTTTGGAACTCGATTAGAGGAGTGCAAAAATGCTTCAGACAAACTGTTAAAAAAAGGAATTGATTGTACAATTATTGATGCAAGATTTGCTAAACCTTTAGATGAAAAATTAATTATGGAAGTAGCTTCAAGTCATGAAGTATTAATAACTATTGAGGAGGGTTCTATAGGTGGATTTGGATCTCACGTAATGCAACTTTTGTCTGATAGAGGAGTATTTGATAGAGGTTTAAAATTTAGATCTATGATTTTGCCAGATATTTTTATAGATCAAGACACACCTGAAAAAATGTACGAGATTGCAGGTCTGGATAGTTCATCTATAGCTAATAAAGTTGAGGAAACACTTAATTCAAATATTATTTTAGCAAAAAATAAAAATAAGATTTCTAATTAACTGCACTGCGCTCTGTGCATTAATAAATGATCAAGTAACACACAGTTGATCATTGCTTCACCAATAGGTACTGCTCTAATTCCTACACACGGATCATGTCGTCCTTTAACTGAAATTTTTGTATTCTTGCCTTTTTTATCAATAGTTTCTCTACTAGTTAAAATAGAAGAAGTTGGTTTCACCGCAAAAGAAGCAACAATATCTTGTCCAGTTGAAATTCCCCCAAGAATTCCTCCAGCGTGATTGGTTTTAAATTTTATTTTGCCAGAACTTTTTCTGATTTCATCAGAGTTCTCTTCACCGCTTAAGTATGCAGCATTCATACCTGAACCTATATTTACACCTTTAACTGCATTGATGCTCATTAATGCGGCTGAAATATCAGTATCAAGTTTCGAGTAAATAGGAGCTCCTAAGCCAACAGGAATACCCGTAGCTCTTAATTCAATTACAGCTCCACAAGATGATCCTGCTTTTCTTACAGCTAAAAGATATTTTTCCCAAAGTTTTACAGATTTTTTATCAGGACAGAAAAAAGGATTTTTTCTTATCTCAGCATTGTTCCAATTTGATTTATCACATGACATTAAACCCAATTGAGTGACGGCTCCAATAACATTAAATTTTTTACCAATAATTTTCTTTAAAACTATTCTGGCTACAGCACCTGCCGCAACTCTGCTTGCTGTCTCTCTAGCTGACTGACGGCCACCACCTCTAAAATCTCGAATGCCATATTTTTTAAAATAAGTATAATCAGCATGCCCTGGTCTAAATTTATTTTTAATAGATTCGTAGTCTCTAGATTTTTTATCTTCATTATAAATAATAATTGATATTGGAGTTCCAGTCGTTTTACCTTCAAAAACACCAGAGAGAATGATAGCTTTATCTGGTTCTTTTCTTTGAGTAGTAAATTTCGATTGTCCAGGTCTTCTTCTGTCCATATCTGTCTGGATATCTTTTTCCGATAAAGGAATATTTGGCGGACAACCATCTACCACACACCCAATAGCGGGACCGTGGGATTCTCCCCAAGTTGTAAATCTAAATATTTTTCCAAAAGTATTAAAAGACATAGATATTTAATGTATAGATTATTTTAGTAAATATATGAATCAAAAAATGGCAAAAATTCAATTGGTTTAGACAGCTGCTTTGAAGACTTGGATAATCCAATAGATTTATTCAAAAAATGGTTTGCTAAGGCTGAAGAGACTGAAATTAATGACCCAAATGCTGTCGCAGTAGCTACTGCAAATAAAGACAATCAACCTAATGTAAGAATGGTTTTGCTGAAAGGTTTGAATAATAAAGGATTTGTTTTTTATACAAACTTTAATAGTAAAAAAGGTGGAGAATTAAAAGAAAATCAAAAAGCTTCGATGTGTTTTCATTGGAAAAGTTTAAGACGTCAAGTAAGAGTAATTGGGAAAGTAGAGGTAGTTTCAGAAAAAGAAGCTGATGATTATTACAATTCAAGACCTTATAAAAACCGTATTAGTGCTTGGGCATCTTCTCAATCTTCAATTTTAGACAAAAGAGAAACTTTTTTAGAAAAAATTAAAGAGTTTGAAAAAAAATATCCTGATCAAAACAATGTTCCAAGACCTCCCCACTGGTCAGGTTGGAGAATTTTACCAGCTGAAATAGAGTTTTGGGTTGATGGTGAAGGCAGAATTCACGAGAGATTAAATTATAAAAATAAAAATGGAAAATGGGAAAAGGAACTTTTGTACCCTTAAAAAGACCTGTTTAAACTAAAGCTAGTTAAGCTTTGCAATATTCTTTTATCTTCACTACCAGGAAAAATAGCTAAAGCATCATAAGACACATTGACGAAATACTCTGCTTTTTTTAAACTTGTTTCAACAGTTTTGTATTTATTAATTAACGCTAGTGTTTCACTAAAATCCTCTTCAGTTCTTTTTTCTTTCTTCATTATTTCAGTTAAAAACTCTTTTTCTTCTTCATTTCCTTTTTGAAAAATCGTTATTAAAGGCAAAGTAACTTTTCCCTCATAAAAATCTTTTCCTATTTGTTTGCCAAAAAATTTTTCTTTTGCGTAATAATCAAGCGCATCATCTGCAATCTGAAAAGCCAAACCTAGGTTTCTTCCATAAGACTCTAAAGCCTTTTTTTCTTTATCATTACTTCCAGAGATACAAGCACCTGTTTTTGTTGCTGCAGAAAATAATGCTGCTGTTTTTAAATTTATTATATCAATGTATGTCTCTTCTAAAAGATCAGCTTCACCTTTATGTTGAAGTTGAAGAACTTCACCCTGAGCAATTTTTGCAGAAGTAGAGGATAAAAGTTGCAAAACTTCTAAATCACCATCTTGAACCATTATTTCAAAGCATCTACTCAAAAGATAGTCACCAACTAAAATTGATGATTGGTTGCCCCAAATTGAATTTGTAGTTTTAACTCCTCTTCTTAAAGAACTCTCATCAATTACATCATCGTGTAATAATGTTGCTGAATGAATTAGCTCTACACAAGCCGCAAGATTAATGTCTCTATTGTCTTCTTTGTAGCCAGTCAATTTTGCAGACTCTAAAGTTAATAAAGCTCTTAATCTTTTTCCTCCAGATTTAAGATGATGATCGCTCATCTTTTCAATTAAATCGACTTCACTTTTTAATCTTTGCTCAATTAAATCTTCAACTTTTTGAAGCTTATTTCCAAGCAAGTTTTTAAGCTCTAAGTAAGCAGAGTTGGCCGATTTTTTTAGCGGTATTACTGATCCCATAAGCTTTATTTATAATTGATTTTTCCAATAATAAATTTTTAATTGGAAACGCGGTGACGCACCTATAATTCAACTATAAGTAGCGTAATTTAATATTAAAATTTAATTTTTTACTGTTATAAGAGTTAGAAAGTTCATCTAAATTATGTTTTCAATTTTTAAAAAGAAAAAAGTAGTACCTCATGTAAGACTAACCGGAGTAATTGGCTCTGCAGGTCGATTTAACAAAGGTATAGATCTAGCGGGTCAAAGAGATATTTTAAAAAAAGCATTTTCTTTTAAGAAAATTACACATGTTGCAGTATCAATAAATTCACCTGGAGGATCCCCAGTTCAATCTCATTTGATCTATAGTTACATCAGACAATTAGCTGAGAAAAGCAAAGTTAAAGTAATTATATTTGCCGAAGATGTTGCCGCATCAGGTGGTTATTTGATTTCATGCGCAGGTGATGAAATTTATGCGAATTCAAGTTCAATCATAGGTTCAATTGGAGTTATTTCTGCTTCATTTGGATTTAAAGATTTAATAAAAAAAATTGGTATTGAGAGAAGAGTTTATACTGCAGGAAAAAATAAAAGTACTTTAGATCCTTTTGTGGATGAAAAAGAAGATGATGTTAAAAGATTAAAAAGTATTCAATTAGAATTACACGCTGATTTTATCAAAGTTGTTGAAACAAGTAGAGGTTCTAAACTTAAAGATCCTGAAAAAAATAATATTTTTACTGGTGAATTTTGGACAGGTAAATCAGCATTAGATCTTGGATTAATTGACGGAATAGGAAACGCTGATCAAATTTTAAAAGAAAAATTTGGTGATAAAGTTATTATTAAAAACTTTGAAAAACCAAAAGGATTTATTGCAAGAAAACTATCTTCTTCAATCACAGATCCCGTTGATAGACTAGCCAATATTATAGAAGAAAAATCGATGTGGCAAAAATTTGGTTTGTAAATGCCAACAAAAAAAAAAGTTAAAACAAAAGCCTCAAAAAAATTAAACTTTTTATCATTTCAAGATATTATAATGAACTTACAAAAGTTTTGGGGAAAGAATGGATGTGTAATATTACAACCTTATGACTTAGAAGTTGGAGCGGGAACTTTTCATCCTGCAACAACTTTAAGATCTCTCGGCCCCAAACCCTGGAAAGCTGCATACGTTCAACCATCGAGAAGACCAACTGATGGAAGATATGGAGAAAATCCAAATCGTTTACAACACTATTATCAATTTCAAGTTATAATAAAACCATCGCCAAAAAATATAAAACAACTTTACTTAAAAAGTTTAGCAACGATTGGCATTGATGTAAAAAATCATGATATCCGATTTGTTGAAGATGATTGGGAAAGTCCAACTTTAGGTGCAGCAGGATTAGGCTGGGAAGTTTGGTGTGATGGAATGGAGATTACACAATTCACATACTTTCAACAAATGACAGGAATAGAATGTAAACCGGTACCTGTAGAAATAACTTATGGTCTAGAAAGATTGTGCATGTTCGTTCAAGGCAAAAATAATGTTTTTGATTTAGATTGGAACGATGAAGGAATTAAATATAAGGAAGTTTTTTTTCAAGCTGAAAAAGAGTTTTCAGCTTATAACTTTGAATTTGCAAATACAGACACTTTATTAAAAAATTTTGAAAGTACGGAAATGGAATGTAAGTCTTTACTTGAAAAAAAACTTTCACTTCCAGCTTACGATCAATGTTTAAAAGCTAGTCATATATTTAATTTATTAGATGCCCGTGGAGTTATTGGTGTTGCAGAAAGAACGGGTTACATAACTAGAATTCGAGAACTTGCAAAAGGTTGCGGCGCCCTATGGTTAAGTACGCAAAGTTAGATTATGGCAGAACTTTTATTGGAACTTTATAGTGAAGAAATTCCTCCTCAATTACAAATTGGAGCAAGAAATCAACTAAAAGAATTTGTTGAAAAACCACTTAAAGAAGACAATATAAAGTATAAAGATTTATTAGTTTATTCTTCACCCACTAGATTAACGTTACTTATTAAGGACTTAGCAGAAAAAATTAAAATTGAAGCTAAAGAAGTTAAAGGGCCCAAAGTAGGTTCTCCTGATCAGGTTTTACAGGGTTTTATAAAGGCAAAAAATGTTTCAGAAAAAGATTTAATTGAAAAAGAAACTGAAAAAGGAAAGTTTTACTTTATTAAAACGCAGCCTCAGTTAATTTTAGTTGAAGATTTATTAGTTAAAATAATTCCAAAAGCAATTAGCTCAATTAATTGGAAAAAATCAATGAAATGGTCAGACCATAGTTTGATGTGGGGAAGACCTTTGAGATCAATCTTTGCCAGATTTAATAATAAGAAACTTTTATTTAAATTTGATCATTTAGAGACAACAGATGATATTATAATTGAACAAGATTTAACTATTAAAACTAGAAAAATTAAAGATTTTAAAGATTATTTAAGCTTTCTTAAAAGTAATAAAATTATTGTTAATCATCAGGAAAGAGAAGAGATTATTTTAAAAAAAATAAATTCATTCTCACAATCCAAACAATATAAAGAGTACCTAAATCCTAAACTTTTAGAAGAAGTTGTTAATATTGTAGAAGATCCAAATTTACTTCACGTTAGTTTTAACAAAGATTATCTAAAGATTCCCCAAGAAATAATAATCTCCACTTTAGAAAAACATCAAAGATATTTTCCAATTTTTGATAGCAGAGATCGGTTAACAAATTATTTCTTTGTCGTAGCTAATAAAAAAGATGAAAAAAAACTCATTACGCAAGGTAATAAAAGAGTTGTAGAAGCAAGATTAGCCGACGCTAAATTCTTTTGGGATAAAGATAGATCTAAAAATTTAATTAAACAAATCGCCAATCTTAAATCTGTTACGTTCTATGAAAAACTTGGAACAATTTACGATAAGACACAGCGACTAAGACAATTGGCAGGACTACTCTCTGATGATTTAAATATTAACAAAGAAAAGGTTCAAGTTGCAGCATCTATATCAAAATCTGATTTATGTTCTGATTTAGTTGGAGAGTACCCTGAACTTCAAGGTGTAATGGGAAAATATTTTGCTTTAGCACAAGGATTTGAAGAAGATGTTGCTAACTCAGTTAGCGATCATTATTTACCTACAGGTCTAACTTCAATGTTGCCAAAGAAACCTTTTAGTTATTCAATTTCAATTGTAGACAAAATAGACACCTTAGTTGGCTTCTTCGTTATCGATGAAAAACCTACGAGTTCTAAAGATCCATTTGCACTACGACGTGCAGCAATAGGATTATTAAGAATTATAATTGAAAATAAATTATCATTTAAGCTTAGAGATTTAATTAATTACGCCATAAGATTATATCAAGAACAAGGTGTAAAAATAATTAACGAAAAAACAGAACAACAAGTTCTTGAATTTATTAAAGAGAGAATGAGAAATGTTCTAAAATTAAAAAATATAAAACCAGATATCGTCGAAGCTTCTGTCAGCTCTCATGCAGGAGATAATTTTTTAGAACTTTATGCAAAAACAATTTTAATGAACAAGTATAAGAATAAAGGTATTGGTCTTAATGCAATTAGTTCTTATAAAAGAGCTTCAAATATTCTGGACAAGGCTGGAAAAGGAATCGTAGGCAGACCAGACGCTGTATTATTTAGAAAAGAAGAGGAAAAAATACTTCATGAAAAAATTAACGAAATAAGAAAAGCCTTTACCGTTAAAGATGATAATAAAGACTACGAAAACTTGTTGATAAGGCTATCAGAAACTAAAGAGTCTACAGATAATTTTTTTGACAACGTGGTAGTAAATGATGAAAATCAAGATATTAAAAATAATCGATTAGAGTTATTAAAATTGTTTTGTAACACTTTTGATAACTTTATTGATTTTTCAAAATTAGAAGGTCTGTGATGGCAAAAGTAGTATTTAGTTTTGATGATAAATCAGCAAAAAAATTAAAGAATAAAAAAAATATTCTAGGAGGTAAGGGAGCTAATCTCGGAGAGATGGGCAGACTAGGTTTACCTGTGCCCCCAGGATTCACTATTACAACAGAAGTTTGCGATCTTTTTTATAAAAATAAAAAAAAATTACCTCAAAAAGTAATTAAAAATATCGAGGCAGAATTAAAAAATATTGAAAAGAAAACTAAAAAGAAATTTGGTGATCTTAAAAATCCATTACTAGTGTCAGTTAGATCAGGAGCAAGAATTTCAATGCCCGGGATGATGGATACTATTTTAAATTTAGGTCTAAATGATAAAACTGTTGAAGCGCTTAAGAAAAAAACTTTAAACGGTAGATTTGCCAAGGACAGCTATAGAAGATTTATTCAGATGTACAGTAACGTAGTTCTTAACGTCGAGGGTCATTTATTTGAGGAGTTAATTGATAATTACAAACTAACTAAAGGTGTCTTATTAGATACTGATTTAGATGAAAGTGATTGGGATGGATTAATTACTAATTTTAAGGAACTAGTTAAGAAAGAAAAAAAAATTAATTTTCCGCAGGATGTAAAAGAACAGTTGCTAGGAGCAATTAATGCGGTATTTTTATCTTGGGATAGTCAAAGAGCAAAAACTTATAGAAAGTTAAACCAAATACCAGACCACTGGGGCACAGCAGTAAATGTTCAAGCCATGGTGTTTGGTAATATGGGTAACGATTGTTCAACAGGAGTTGCGTTTACTAGAAATCCATCTACAGGGGACAATTCTTTCTTTGGTGAATTTTTAATTAATGCTCAAGGTGAAGACGTTGTAGCAGGCACAAGAACACCTCAATACATAACCAAAAAAGCAAAACAGGATGCTGGTTCAAAAGACCAATCAATGGAAGAAGCTATGCCAAAAGTTTACAAAGAATTAGCCAAAGTATTTCTTAAATTAGAAAAACACTACAAAGACATGCAAGACATCGAGTTTACAGTTGAAAATAATAAACTTTGGATGTTGCAAACAAGATCAGGTAAACGAACTGCGAAAGCCGCAATTAAAATTGCAGTTGATATGGTAAAAGAAAAATTAATATCAAAAAAAGAAGCAATACTAAGAATAGATCCAAATACATTAGATACATTATTACACCCAACTTTAGACGATAAAGTTAAGAAAGAAATTATCGCATCTGGTCTTCCAGCATCACCAGGAGCAGCAAGTGGTAAAGTTGTTTTCTCAGCCGATGAAGCTGAAAGATTAAATGGAATGATGCAAGATACTATTCTGGTTCGGTTAGAAACTTCGCCTGAAGATATTCATGGTATGCATGCAGCAAAAGGAATTTTAACAGCAAGAGGAGGAATGACAAGTCATGCTGCTGTTGTAGCAAGAGGAATGGGAAGACCGTGTGTGTCTGGATCAAGCGAAATTACAATTGATTATGAAAGCAAACAATTTAAAGCAGGTGAAGAAATTATAAAAGAAGGTGATATCATAACTATCGATGGCGGTAGCGGAAAAGTTATGAAAGGGTTGGTGCCAACAGTTCAGCCGGAAATTTCTGGTTATTTTTCTACAATTATGAAATGGGCTGATGAGTTTAGAAAATTAAAAGTCAGAACCAATGCTGAGACAGAAACTGACAGTAAAACAGCAAGAGAATTTGGCGCAGAGGGAATAGGTTTATGTCGAACGGAACATATGTTTTTTGATGAAGAAAGAATTTTATCTGTAAGACAAATGATTTTATCAAGATCTAAAGAAGATAGAGATAGCGCTTTAGAAAAATTATTACCACATCAAAAAGATGATTTTAAAAAAATATTTAATGTTATGTCAGGATTACCTGTTACTGTTAGATTACTAGACCCACCTCTGCATGAGTTTTTACCAAAAACAGATAAAGATATAGATGAAGTTGCCAGATCGTTAAATTTAGCCGCTAAAGAAGTAAAAGATAGAATTGCTGAATTACATGAAGAAAATCCTATGCTAGGTCATAGAGGATGTAGACTTGGTATTTCTTTTCCTGAAATTTATGAAATGCAATGTGAAGCAATTTTTAAAGCTTTAATAGAACTTAAAAAATCAAAAATCAAATCAGCTTTTGTTGAGATCATGATACCTCTTGTTTCAACAGATACTGAATTGAAAATATTAAGAGAGCTAGTTAATAGAACTGCTAAAAAAATTGAGACAGAAAATAAAATCAAATTAGATTATATGGTTGGAACTATGATTGAACTTCCAAGAGCAGCGTTACAAGCCAAATCAATTTCTAAACACGCTGATTTTTTTAGTTTTGGAACAAACGATTTAACTCAAACGACTTTAGGAATAAGTCGAGATGATTCAGGTAAGTTTTTAAATGATTATATTGATAATAAGATATTTGATGTTGATCCATTTGTAAGTATTGACCAAAGTGGAGTAGGTGAACTAGTTGAACTAGCATCTTCAAGAGGAAGAAAAGTTAATAAAAAACTTAAATTAGGGATCTGCGGTGAGCATGGTGGAGATCCAAAGAGTATTGAGTTTTGTTCTCGAACAGGTCTAAATTATGTTTCCTGCTCTCCATTTCGAGTCCCTGTTGCAAGATTAGCTGCTGCTCAAGCGGAATTGAGAAAATAAATTAAAAAATAACAATCAATTTTTAATTAACACTTTTGGCACACAAAATACAAGTAATGACATGAGCTCTTCTTTATTTTTTTACGTATAATAAAAAGTTTTAGTTAAACAACAAACTAGTATCGAATGATTTGGCGCTATGAGTTATAGCTCCTACTGAAATTCTGTTAATTCCTGTATTAGATATTTTTTTAATATTTTTTAGATCAGCATTACCTGAGTATTCAGTTTCATATTTATTTTTACAAATTTTCAAACATTTTCTTAATTGATTTGTGTTCATATTATCGAATAAAATTCTTTTAAATTTAAGACCCAGTACTTGATTTAATTGCTTAAGATTTTCTATTTCAACCGTTACAATTTTTTTAGTCTTAATAGCTTTTTTTACTAAATTTTTTAAACTGTCCTCAGCACTTATATGATTATCTTTAATTAAAATTTCATCACTTAGATTGTATCTATGGTTATGACCACCACCTTTTTTTACAGCATATTTTTCTAATTGTCTTAAATTTGGTGTTGTTTTTCTTGTGCAACAAATTTTTGTTTTTTTATTAACTTTTTTTTTAAATTGATTTGTTAAAGTAGCAATTCCAGAAGCATGATTTAGAAAATTTAAAGCCGTTCTTTCAGCGATTAAAATTGTTTTTGTTTTAGCTTTTATTTTAGCAATAATTTTATTTTTTTTAACTTTAGAACCATCTTTAACTTTGCTGGTAAAAATTGTCTCTTTACCCACTAGCTTGAACGCAGTTTTGCAAAAATCTAACCCAGCTATTACACCATCTTGCTTTGCTACAATTTGAGCTTTAGCCTTCTTATTTTTGAATTTTATTAAGTTTGTTGTGATATCACCTCTAGGTTTTAAATCTTCATCTAGAGCTTTTTTAACTACAGATTTAATATAAGATTGATTTAATTTTTGCACTGATCTAACGACCAATTTCGGTCATTCTAATTACAGATTTTCTAGCGGCTTCTATAGTTTTATTATCTAAAATGATTTCATTCGTATCATTTTCTAAACAATCTAAGATTTTTTCTAAATCAATTTTTTTCATGTAAGGGCAAAGATTACATGGTTTGATGAAAGATACATTTGGATTATCAGCTTCGACGTTATCGCTCATTGAACATTCAGTCACTAGCATCACTTTTTTAGGTTGATTATCTTTTACATATTTAATCATACCTGAAGTTGATCCAGCAAAATCGGATGCCTCAATCACATCCGGTGGACACTCAGGGTGAGCAATGACTTTGATACCAGGGTTTTGATTTTTAATATCTTCAATCTCTTTACTAGTAAATTGTTCGTGAACAATACAAGTTCCTTTCCAAGAAATAATCTTTACTTTTGTATTTTTCGCCACATAATCTGCTAAATATTGGTCTGGAAGAAAAATTACTTTATCTACGTTTAAAGACTCAACCACTTTAACAGCATTTGCGGAAGTACAGCAAACATCTGTTTCTGCTTTTACATCAGCAGATGTATTAACATATGACACTACTGGAACACCTGGATATTTTTGTTTTAATAATCTTACGTCTTTTCCAGTAATTGAACTTGCTAACGAGCAACCTGCTTGCATGTCCGGTAAAAAAACTTTTTTTGTCGGGTTCATTAATTTTGCTGTTTCCGCCATGAAGTGAACTCCACACATTATAATCTTGTCAGCAGAAGTTTTTGCAGCTTCAACTGCTAGAGCTAAAGAGTCTGCCGCTATATCAGCTACTCCGTGGTAAATTTCAGGAGTTTGATAATTGTGTGCAAGAATGATTGCATTTTTTTCTTTTTTTAACTTATTGATTTTTTCTATTAAAGGAGCATGAATTTTCCATTCATTTTCAGGCACAAATTTTGAGATTTTTTTGTAAATCTCGCTAGAACTGTTTAAATTTCGTTGTTGTACAGACATACTAATTCCAATTTATCAACTTGAGGTTAAATTGTCATTCATTTATTGTCGCATAATTGTTGCGGTCGTGCTGAAATTGGTAGACAGGCACGCTTGAGGGGCGTGTGGGTTTCCCGTGAGAGTTCGAGTCTCTCCGACCGCACCATTATTTGAATATATTGATTAACTTAGCCTTATTATCGTTTATGGAAATGTCTTTATCATTAAATTCAGAAAAATCAGGGTCAAAAAGTTTAACCAACGCAAAAGGCATTGGTTTATTAATCAAAACTTTTCCAATTGCAATATTATTGTATTTAAGTTCATCGCCTATGCTTAACTCTTGATCAAATTTTATCGGCAACAATCTTCTTCTTAGTTTATTTTTGAGCTTCATTCTTGCAGTATTTTCTTGGCCAACATAGCAACCTTTTTTAAAATCAATAGCCTTAAGTTCTTCAAAATTTGCCTCTAATCCAAACAATTGTTCTTTTAAATTTTCTACACCTTTAATAGGTATCCCTAGAGCATGTGCATCTATAATATAATTTTCAGCTTTAATAATTTTTAAATCTAATTTTTTTATTGTGAGGTGTAATTTTTCAAGAGTTGATAATATTCTAGCTCCTAATTTTTTATTTCTCGGATCAATAAACACAGGGCTATCCCTATAAACTATCGTATCAGTATTTTTGCTCTCATTATTTTGTATTTCGGTGAATTTTTCTAAACTTATTAAACCAATGACATGATTAGAAGAAATATTTTTAATTTCAATTTTTGATCTTAATTTATATTTTGAAAGATAAGCGATGATTTCATTTGTAAATTTATTATCACAGTCTAATAAAAATCCTTCTTTTGTTAGTAATAGAAAAAATTCAAATAAGTATTTGCCTTGAGGAGTAAACAACGCTGAAAAAATTGAATTGGAAGTACTTACTTTTTCTACATCGTTGGTAACGATATTTTGAAGAAAATTTTTAGAATCCTCACCGGTTATTGAGATTAATCCACGGTCTTCTAATAAAATAATTTTATCTTTTTCCATATTTGCAAGTTTATATTGTATAATATATTTATTAAATCATGTCTGATAAATTTAGTCTCATAATTAAAAATGGCTCTTGTTATATTGATGGCAAGCTTACCAAAACAGACATTGGGTTATCTGGTAATAAGATTCAAAAAATAGGTAAAATTGAACTTAATAGTTCAAAAGTTTATGATGCTACTGATAAAGTTGTTTTACCAGGTATCATTGATACTCAAGTTCATTTCAGAGAACCAGGGTCTACTGATGCCGAGGATTTAGAAAGCGGAAGTAGAGCAGCCGTTTTAGGAGGGGTAACATCTTTGTTCGAAATGCCTAACACTAATCCTCCCACGTCTAATCTAGTTGAGTTCGATAAAAAATTACAAGCAGCAAACAATAGGATGCATAGTAATTACGCTTTTTATTTTGGCGCAACGCCAGACAACACCGATCAACTTGCTAGACTTAAAGATGTTGAGGGTTGTTGTGGTGTAAAATTATTTGCAGGTTCATCAACAGGAAACTTATTAGTCGATAAAGAAGCAGATATTGAAAAAGTAATCTCAAGCAGTGATAGAGTTGTATCGATCCACTCTGAAGATGAAGACATTATAAATCTTAGAAAAAAATTTATAAGAAAAGGAGATGTTCACTCACACTCTGAATGGAGAAATGTAGAGTGTGCTATGTCTTCCACACGAAGAGTTGTTAAAATTGCTGAGCGATACAATAAAAAAATTCATGTTTTACATGTGACTACAAAAGATGAAGTAGATTTTTTAGCCATGCATAAAAAAAATGTAACTTTCGAAACCACACCGCAACATTTAACTCTTTATGCGCCAGATTGTTATGACAAACTTGGAACTTATGCTCAAATGAATCCTCCACTAAGAACCAAGGAACATTTTGACCGTCTTTGGGTAGCAATTAAAAATAATATTGTTGATGTACTAGGTTCTGATCATGCTCCACATTTAAAAGAGAATAAAGATAAAGAATATCCAAATACTCCCTCAGGCATGCCTGGAGTCCAAACTATTTTTCCAGTGATGCTTGATCATGTAAACAATGGAAAACTCTCTTTGCAACAATTGATCAATTTGATGTGTGAAAATCCTTGTAAAATATTTGGAATTAAAAACAAAGGCTTCATTAAAGAGGGTTTTGATGCTGATTTAACTATCGCTGACATGAATAAAGAAGTGACTATAAAAAATGAGATGATAGCAAGCAAATGTGGCTGGACGCCATTTAATAACTATAAAGTAAAAGGTTTTCCAGTAGGTACAATCGTAAACGGACATTTAGTGATGTCAGATGGAAAAGTGATAGTGGAGTCTAAAGGCACTCCGTTAAAGTTTTAAAATTTTATTTTCAATTAAGTCAGCTTTTATTTCATCTAAAATTGCAGGATCATCTATTGTAGCAGGCATTTTATAAGGTTCATTATCTGCTATTTTTCTCACTGTACCTCTTAAAACTTTTCCCGATCTTGTTTTAGGCAATCTTTTAACCACAATAGCTATTTTAAAAGCTGCAACAGGACCAACTTTTTCCCTCACCATTTTTATACATTCACCTATGATATCTTTTTTATCTTTGGTTACTCCAGCTTTTAAAGCAAGCAAACCAATAGGAAGTTGCCCTTTAAGTTTATCTGCAATACCTATTACAGCACACTCAGCTACATCCTTATGTTCTGCAAGAACCTCTTCTATGGCTCCCGTAGATAATCTGTGTCCTGCAACATTAATAATATCATCTGTTCTAGACATAATCCAAACGTAACCATCTTCATCTATATGACCTGCGTCATAAGTTTGGTAATAACCAGGGTAGGTAGTCATATAATTTTCTTTATATCTTTTATCAGCTCCCCAAAGTGTGGGAAAAGTTCCAGGCGGCAAAGGAAGCTTGACAACAATGTCACCCATTTTTCCCGGACCAACTTCTTTACCTTCTGCATTTAAAACTTTTAAATCATAACCCGGCACAGGTTTAAAAGCTGAACCATATTTTACTGGAAATGACTCTATTCCAGTACAATCAGATGTAATCGCCCAGCTGGTTTCAGTTTGCCACCAATGATCAATTACAGGTGAGTTAGATAATTTTTCAAACCACTTAATTGTGTCAGGATCAGCTCGCTCACCTGCTAAAAATAATTTATCAAATTTACTTAGGTCATATTTTTTAAAAAATTCTCCGTTTGGATCTTCTTTTTTAATTGCTCTAATCGCTGTAGGGGCTGTGAAAAGAGATTTTACCTTGTGTTCTGATATCACTCTCCAAAAAACTCCAGCATCAGGAGTGCCAACTGGTTTTCCTTCAAAAAGAACAGTGGTGCATCCATAAAATAAAGGAGCATAAACAATATAAGAGTGACCCACTATCCAACCAATATCACTTGCAGACCACCATACATCATCTTGATTAATGTTATAAATATTTTTCATTGTCCACTTCAAAGCAACTATATGTCCACCGATATCTCTTACAATTCCTTTTGGTAAACCTGTTGTTCCAGATGTATAAAGAATGTAAGCGTAATCGTTAGCATTCATTTTTTCACAGTCTGCGGGTTTTGCATTTTTATGAGCATCTTCCCAAGTAATATCTATTTTAGAATCAAGCTCTGCTTTATCTTTTTCTCTCTGGAAAATAATACATTTATCTGGCTTATGATTTGCAAGCTCCAAAGCTTTGTTCACTAGTGGTTTATATTGAACAGTTCTACCAGGTTCATAACCACATGAAGCGGTAACTAAAAGTTTTGCCTTAGAGTCATCAATTCTACTCGCAAGCTCGTTCGCTGCAAACCCGCCAAAAACAACAGAGTGAACCGATCCAATTCTTCCACATGCAAGCATAGCAATCACTGCCTCAGGTATCATTGGCATATAAATAATTACTCTATCACCTTTATTAACACCTTGATTTTTTAAGGCTCCAGCGAACAAAGCAACCTTATCCCTCAATTCGTTGTAAGTTATATTTTTTTTCACACCTGTAATTGGGCTATCGTAGATGATGGCAAGTTTATCTCCTCTACCTTTATCGATATGTAAGTCTAGAGCGTTGTAACAAGTATTTGTTACACCGTCCTCAAACCATTTATAAAATGGTGGCTTGTCCGAATTTAAAATTTTTGTTGGTTTTTTATACCAAAAAATGTTTTCAGAGATATTTTTCCAAAATTCCTCTCTGTTTTGAATAGATTTTTGATAAATATCGTTATATTTTTGATTCAATTCATGCCCCCTAAAAACTCTATAATTTTAAGAGTATTTCATAAATATCCCCAAAAAAAAATAAAAAAACCAATAAAAATGCGGGTTTTTAGTAAAAAAAACGCTTCACTGTAACTTTGTTTTTTACTATGTTCCCTCCAATTGCTCGGTAGCGGTTAAGTTTACCGTTTGTCTGAGTAGTTTATATATAAACTAAATAGAAAACTAAACAAACGAGGGAGGTTTTCATGAGTAAATTAAAAATGTTTGCACTAGCAACTGTTGCCGTATTAGGTTTAACAGGTTCAGCTAATGCAGCAGACGCAGCTTTGTTAGAAACAAGTGATTTCGTTGGAATTTCATTCTGGCTTGTATCTATGGGTTGTTTAGCAGCTACAGCGTTCTTCTTTTTAGAAAGAGGATCTGTTGCACCTGCTTGGAGAGTTTCAATTACAGTTGCAGGACTAGTAACTGGTATCGCATTCATACACTACATGTACATGAGAGAAGTATGGATCGGAACTGGTGAGTCACCAACTGTTTACAGATATATCGACTGGTTAATTACAGTGCCATTACTAATGCTTGAGTTCTATTTTGTATTAGCGGCAGTGAAAAAAGTACCAGGTTCAGTATTCTGGAAACTTTTAATAGGTTCTTTAGTAATGCTTATAGGTGGTTACCTAGGTGAAGCTGGTTACATACAACCATTTGTTGGTTTTGTAATCGGAATGGCTGGCTGGATATATATTCTTTTTGAAATATTCTCTGGTGAAGCTGGAACATTAGCAGCAAAAGCTGGTAATAAGTCATTACAAACTGCATTTAGTGCAATGAGAATAATCGTAACAATTGGTTGGGCAGTATACCCATTAGGTTATATCTTTGGATATTTAACTGGTGGAGTAGACGCTAACTCATTGAACGTTATTTACAATGCTGCTGACTTCTTGAACAAGATCGCTTTTGGTCTTATCATTTGGTCTGCTGCAATGCAAAATACTAGATTATCAAGAAACTAGTATTAAGTAATTAGATTAAGGGCAGGTATGTTTTTGCATACTTGCCCTTTTTTTTTAGATCTTTATATTCTTATTGATGCCTAAAATTACATATAAAGACAGAGATGGAAATTCTAAAACTGTTGATGTTGAAAATGGCCTTTCAGTAATGGAAGGAGCTGTTCAAAATGATATTCCTGGTATCGATGCTGATTGTGGTGGTGCTATGGCCTGTTCAACTTGCCATGTTTATGTCGAAGAAAAATGGTTAGATAAATTACATAAAGCAGAAGAGGCCGAGGTAGATATGATTGATATGGCATATGATCCAAAAAAAAATAGCAGACTTAGCTGTCAATTAATTGTTTCAGATGAATTAGAAGGTTTAATGGTCACTACGCCTGAAAAACAATCTTGATGAAAAAAACTGATACAATTATTATTGGGGCCGGACCTATTGGATTATTCGCAGTTCATCAATTAGGTATTAAAGGACTTAAATCGGTAGTCATAGATAACCTGGATAAAGCTGGAGGACAATGTATAGAACTTTACCCTGATAAACCAATTTACGATATTCCTGCGGTGCCAGAATGTACAGGTGAAGAATTAACATCAAGGCTGTTAGAACAAATTAAACCTTTTGATACAGATTTTTTTTTGAATGAAAGAGTTGAGGAAGTTAAACAAGAAAAAGAAAATTGGATTGTAAAAACGAACAATAAAAATGAATTTACAGCTCCAAATATTATTATTGCTGGAGGTGTAGGTTCTTTTGAACCTAGAAAATTAGCAGTAAAAGAGGCAGAAAAATTTGAAGAAAAGTATTTATTTTACGCTGTCAGAGATAAAGAAAAATTTAAAAATAAAACTATTTCAATTTTTGGAGGTGGTGACTCAGCTTTAGATTGGGCGTTAGAGCTTTCAAAGTTTTCAAACGTTAATTTAATTCACCGAAGAGATGAGTTTAGAGGAGCCCCACACACTTTATCAGAAATAAAAAAACTTGAAAAAAAGGGAAAAATTTCAATTAAAACCCCATGTCAATTGGAGTCTATAGAAGGAAAAGATACAATTAATTCTATAAAAGTTAAATTTGATGATGGCAGAATTGAAAAAATAAAAACCGATGTTGTTTTAAGCTTTTTTGGTTTGATAATGAAATTAGGTCCAATAGCTGAATGGGGGTTGAATATGAATAAAAAAACTATTGAAGTTAATGCTGAAAATTTTGAAACAAATAAAAAAGGAATTTTTGCTGCAGGCGATATTTGTAGCTACCCAGGAAAACTTAAATTAATTTTATCTGGATTTCACGAAGTGGCATTAGCATCAGTAGAATGTTTTAAGCGAGCTAGGCCTAATGAAAAATATAGATTTGAATTCACGACTTCATCAAAAACAATTCAAGGTAGACTTGGAAAAAAATGATTGAATTACTTACCGCAGATACTCCTAACGGTAAGAAGATTTCTATAATGCTTGAGGAAATCAAATTTGATTATAAGGTCACAAAGATTAATATTTTAAAAGACGATCAATTTAAACCTGACTTTAAAAAACTAAGTCCTTTTAGTAAAATTCCAGTAATTATCGATCATGACAAAAAAACTAGTTTGTTTGAGTCCGGGGCTATATTGATTTATCTAGGAGAAAAAAGCGGACAATTTTATAACAAAAATCAAAGAACGATTATCAATCAATGGTTAATGGGTCAAATGGCATATATTGGACCAATGTTAGGTCAGCACCATCAGTTCCATCACTATAATCCCGGTAAAAGTGAATTTGGTGAAAATAGATACTTTAGGATCGCGGAAAGAATTTATAAAGAGCTTGATGAAAGATTATCACAATCAAAATTTTTAGCAGGAGAAGATTATACTATTGCTGATATAGCAACATTTCCTTGGATTGCCCGTCATGATTGGCATGATATTGGTTTAAAAAAATTTAAGAATTTAACAAGGTGGTATGAAGAAATCTCTAAAAGAGAGGCTGTAAAGAGAGGATATGATCTTTTAGACAGAGGTGACTTAATCCCTAAAGTTTAATCATCTACAAATATTTTTTCATCTCTTTCATGTCGTTCTTGAGCCTCAATTGAAAGAGTTGCGACTGGTCTGGCCATAAGTCTTTTTAATCCGATAGGTTCACCAGTTTCTTCACAAAATCCATAAGTGCCTTCTTTCAAACGTTGCAAAGCAGAATTGATTTTAGAAATTAATTTTCTACTTCTATTTAAAGCTTTCATTTCTACCGATTTGTCGGTGTAAGATGAAGCTTGATCAACAATATCAGCAGAAGAGACATTATCGTCTGAAGAATTCAACAAATTTCCTAAGTTGTTAGCCTTAATTATATCTCGTTTCCAACTTAATAGCTCCTCTGTAAAAAATTTTTTGTGTTTGGCACACATATATTTTTCTTTGGAACTCGGGACGTATTTTTTTTTAGTAGCGGTTTTTTTTACCATTTTTTGAATTTGGGGAGTATATGTTTGATTTTAGTCGTGTCAATAGCTTATAAATTGTAATAATTTCTTATTAAAATGATACTTAAAAAAAATATAAATAAAGCATTCTATTTATTTCTTTTTTCACACTTGTTATTGTGGACATTAATACCCTCACTATCAAATAAAAATTTACCGTTAGATACCATTGAGGCTTTAGCTTGGGGCAGCAATTTGGATTGGGGTTTTAACAAACATCCGCCATTAAGCGCATTTGCTGTTGAATTTTTTTTTAAGATATTTGGTAATAACGATTGGGCGTATTATCTTTTAAGTCAAATTTTTGTTGTGACATCTTTTTTCTTTGTATGGAAACTTTCTAATGAGTTGTTTAAGGATAAAACATATTCTTTGTTATCAGTTTTATCACTTGTAGGAATTTACTTTTATAATTTTACAACTCCAGAATTTAACGTAAATATAAGTCAATTACCTTTCTGGGCACTATCAGTGTATTTTTTTTGGAAAAGTTTAAATTTTAACAAAAATATAGATTGGATATTATTTGGTGTTTTTTCTGCATTAGGTTTTTTATCAAAATATTTATTTATCTATATTTTAATATCGTTATTTATTTTTTTTATCTTAAACTTCAAAAAATATCATAAATCTTTGAAGGGATATTTTTTATCAATTTTTATTTCTCTAATTATACTTATTCCGCATTTCATTTGGCTGTTTGAAAACAACTTTGTAACAATTTTTTATGGCCTTAACAGATCTGATATTTCAGGACTACACATAATTAATCATTTTAAAAATCCGGTTGAACTTATGATTAAGCAAATAATTATATTAATACCATTTTTTTTAATGATTTTTACAATTCTAAGAAAATTGAAATTAAAAATAAACACAAAAGACAAAAGGATTATTTTTTTACTTTTTATTACTATAATTCCAATATTATTAATGTTTGTAACCTCATTACTATCGGGCGCGAAAATTAGAACTATGTGGATGACACCTTTTTATTTATTTTTTGGAACTTTATTTTTATTTATTTTTAAAAATTTTATTGATTTTAAAAAAATTAAAAGATTTTACTATTCATTTTTATTTTTATTTATTTTATCACCTGTAGCTTACTTGACGGTTTCTTTAGCAGATGAAAAAAAAAGAACTGATTATCCAGGCAAAGAAATTGCCAGGTTAGTCCAGAATAAATGGGATGATAATTTTATCAATGAAATAAAAATTGTTATTGGTGACGAATGGTCTGCTGGTAATTTATCTTACCATTTATATTCAAGACCAACTTGGGTAAATGATTTAAAAAATAAAACCGCAAATATAACAGAAGATAAAGGTGTTATTTATGCTGGAAATCCAAAAATTCTTAAAAAAATATGTCCTGGAGTATTTGGCACAATAAAACCAGTTGGTTATTGCATGATAGGAAAAAGATGAAGAAAATAATTATTTTAATACCTGTATATAATGATTGGGAGTCATTAAATAAACTCCTTACTGAGATTAATAAAAATATAAAATTCTTTAATGATATTAATTTTGAGTGTTTGATCGTTAATGATGCCTCAACAATTAAACCACCAGAGTTGTACAAACCAAGTAATTTAAACTCAATAGAGCTTTTAAATATGAGAGAGAATAGAGGCCATGCAAGGTGCAATGCATTTGGTATACGATATATTTTTCAAAATAAAAAATTTGATAATTTAATTTTAATGGATGGAGATGGAGAAGATAAACCAGAAGAAATCAAAGACTTAGTTAAAAAAATAAAAGAAAATCCAAATTTATCAGTTGTAGCAAAGAGAATTAAAAGATCTGAAGGATTTTTTTTTCAATCTCTATATCAAATACATAAACTTATAACCTTTATATTCACCGGAAAAAATATAAATTTTGGAAACTACAGTATACTCACTAGGGATGATGTAGAAAAACTTCATTCAAAAGCTAGTTTGTGGAGCAGCTTTTCAGGAAGTGTTAAAAAAAATTTAAAACCTTTAAACGAAATCAACTCGATCAGAGGATTAAGATATTTTGGTCCATCTCAAATGTCTCTATTAAAACTAATAATTCATTCACTGTCAATTATTGCTGTTTTTAAATACAATGTGTTTCTGAGATCAACTATAATGCTAATCGCATTAGCATATTTAAATGCATATCTAGGAAATTTTACCACGTTATCTCAAGTTTTAATTGTGATTTTTAATCTTATAATTTTTATAATTTCTCTAAGAGAACGGGAAAAAGATTTACTTAACAGTCATAATAATCTTGATAATGTTAAAAAGATTTCACACTAAAAAGTTGTAATAAGAGTCTCAAATAGAATCAAAAAGGAATCAAAACGTGAACATTTATATGAGATTTTGCTATATTGTGGACAAGATCAAAGATGCGTAATGTGAAATTATTTTTAAAAAAAACAGAAATATGAAATTATTAAAATGTCATTGCGGTGCTGTAGAAGCAAAAATAAATGCACCAGATAAATTAGAAAAATTTTTACGCTGCAATTGTTCACTTTGTAAAAGAAAAGGAGCAGTAATGGCTATGGTTAAAAATGAGGATTTTAAAATTACTAAAGGAACAGATAAATTAAAACTTTATCAATTTCACACCAAGGTTGCGAAACATTATTTTTGTTCGATATGTGGAATTTATACGCATCATAACCCTAGATCTAATCCAGCGATGACGGGTTTCAATTTAGGCTGCGTAGATGAAATAGATACTTTTGATATTGAAAATATTGCTATAAATGATGGTTATAATCATCCATTAGATAAGAAATAAAAAAATGGAAGATAAACGATTTAATTATCAAAAAGTGAAAAAAAAATATTTAAAATTTCTTAGTTCACAAGAGGTTATGTCTGAGCCTTTCCGAGATAAACTAGGGCAGTTAAATAGATTCTACTTACCCATGAGCAAAATGATAAAAAATGATTATACATTTAAAAAACAAACTAAAATAATAGGTTTAACCGGCGGTCAGGGAACTGGTAAATCGACAATTTCAAATATTCTAAAAATTATTTTAAAAGAGGCCTACAATCTGGAGACAGTAATATTTTCAATTGACGATTTTTATAAAACATTAAAAGAACGAAAAAAAATGTCACGAAAAATAAGTAATTTATTTCTGACAAGGGGTGTCCCAGGAACCCACGATACTAAAATGTTGTTTCGATGTTTAAAAATGTTAAAAATTAACAATTTCAAAAAAATAAACATACCTAAATTTGATAAATCTATTGATGATAGGTCGAAAAAAAACAAATGGTTAAAAGTTAAAAAAAAACCTAATATTGTTATTTTTGAGGGATGGTGTGTGGGTGCTACAGCACAAAAAAATAAAGATTTAAATTCACCAATAAATAAACTAGAAAAACTAAAAGATAATAAAAAAATTTGGAGGCAAAAGGTAAATTTAGAACTTAAGAGGAGTTATAAAAAAATTTTTAATTTAATTGACAAATTAATTTTTTTAAAAGTACCGAGTTTTAAATATGTTTTTAAATGGAGATTATTGCAAGAAAAAAAATTAAGAATTACTAGCAAGGGAAACAAAACTATGAACGATAAGCAAATAGAAAATTTCGTTATGTTCTACGAGAGAATTACAAAAAATATGATAAAAATCCTTTCAAAAAAAGCTGATGTAGTAATAGGCATTGATAAAAAACATAGACTAAAATCAATAAAATTTAATTAAATGAAAAAATATATATTAATATTTTATTTATTATTTTTCTCAAATTATCTTCAAGCACAAGGTGATTTAAAATTTTATATTCAAAAAGCTTTATCTAATAATTTACAATTGAATGCTGAGAGAAAAAATTTTGAGTCTTCAAAGCAAAGTAAAAATATTTCAAGAAGTGAGTTTTTACCAAGCGTCACTCTTTCAGGAGATCAAACAAGCACTTCTTCAACAAATCGTATCAATCAAAGTGGAACTAATCTAGCGGACACTAATTTGGATACAGAGAGAAAAAAAATATCTATTGAACAGAAAATTTTTTCTGGGTTCAAAGGTTTGAATACATTTAAAAAATCGGAACTTGAAACACAAAAAGCTAATTTGTCACTTATAAAAGCAGAGCAGCAAACTATATTAGATGCTACCTCAGCATATTTTGATTTAATTTTTAAGTTTAAAAATGAAGAATTTAACTTATCAAATGTAAATTTATTTGAAAGACAAGTAGACTCAGACAGCGCTAGACTTCAAAAAGGAGAAATTACCCTTACTGATTTAGCCCAATCAGAGTCTTCTTTAGCTAAAGCTAGAGCTAATTTAATCAAAGCTAAAACTGAGTTGTTAGTCACAAAGACAAATTTTGAGAGAGTTACTAGAGAAAAATCTCCTGATACAAAAGACTTAAAAGATATAGTAACATTAATGTTACCAAATTCTTTAAATGAATCCCTTGAATTGGGTAAAATTAACAATGTAGATCTCTTAATTTCTAAATTAGACTATGAAATAGCAGTAAAAGATTTAAATATTGAAAGAGCAAGGTTATCTCCATCGGCTTCTCTTAATTACTCAAAGTCTGAAAATAGTGACTTTAGTTCAACCATAGACGAGACTGACGAAGAAACTATTAAAGCAACCATTAAATGGCCTTTAATCAAAGGTGGAGAAAATATTTCATCAATTAAAAAATCTTCATTTAACAAAGAAAGATTTCAATTAATATTTCAAGATACAAAAAATAAAATTAACACTAAAATATATAATTCATGGTCTAATTATCAATCTTCCAAAAGTGTTCTAGAGGCAACTAAAGCACAATTAAAAGCAGCTGAAATTGCTAATGAAGGCATTACTTTAGAGTACGACTCTGGAAATACAAGAACTACTCTCGAGCTCATTCAATCGAGAAGCTTGCTCTTAGATGCTAGAATCACATTTGCCAAATCTGAAAGGGATTTCATCGTATCTCAATTTGAGCTGGCCAAGGAGCTAGGAACACTGTCTATAAAATCAATTAAATAGCTGATTTTAGCTAAATTTTAAATTCTTGATAAAAAGAACAAAATGTGTACATTTATCTTAACGATTCGAATAACAAAAAAGGATAAAAAATGACAAAAAATAACTTAAAAATCGTGAAATCAGACGATAAAAAAGAAAAAGAATTAAAGGAGAAAAACAAGTCTTTAGATGCTGCTATTAGCCAAATAGACCAAAATTTCGGAAAAGGTTCAGTAATGAGGTTAGGTCAGCAGCAAGCATTAGATATTGAAGCTGTTTCAACAGGCTCTCTGAGCTTAGATTTAGCATTAGGGATTGGAGGCTTACCAAAAGGAAGGATTATTGAAATTTACGGTCCTGAATCTTCAGGTAAAACAACATTAGCCCTTCAAGTAGTAGCAGAGGCCCAAAAAGCAGGTGGTATATGCGCATTTGTTGATGCAGAGCATGCTTTGGATCCAATTTATGCTAAAAAACTAGGTGTTAAGACCGAGGAATTGCTGATTTCACAGCCAGATACAGGCGAACAAGCTTTAGAAATAACCGATACATTAATTAAATCTGGTTCAATTTCAGTTTTAGTAGTGGATTCTGTTGCAGCATTAACACCAAAAGCCGAATTAGAAGGTGAAATGGGAGACCATCATGTTGGCCTACAATCAAGACTTATGAGCCAAGCATTAAGAAAGTTAACTGGTTCAGTATCTAAATCAAATACAATGGTGATATTCATTAACCAAATCAGAATGAAAATAGGTGTTATGTTTGGGAATCCTGAAACAACATCTGGCGGAAACGCTCTAAAATTTTATTCATCTGTACGAATGGATATTAGAAGAATAGGTGCAATTAAAGAAAAAGATCAAATCATTGGTAACTCAACAAGAGTAAAAGTAATTAAAAACAAAGTTGCTCCACCATTTAAAGTCGTTGAATTTGATTTAATGTACGGAAAAGGGATCAGTAAATTAGGAGAATTAATTGATCTTGGTGCCAAAGCTGGAGTAGTAGAAAAATCTGGAGCTTGGTATGCATATAAGGGTGAGAAGATTGGACAAGGTAGAGAAAATGCAAAAGTCTATCTTCAAAAGAACCCTAACGTAGCGGCAGAAATTGAGAAAATCATTAGAGATCAGGCATCTGCAATTACTAAAGAGTTAGAAGGAAACCCTTCTTCAAACGAAAAAATTAGCGATAAAAAAGAGGAAGAGTAATTCCTCTGCCATCATTTTAAACGGGAAGTTCATTGCTTCCCGTTTCCCAAAACAACTCAGAATTGATCAAATCAATATTTAGTAGTTCGCGTGAAACGGGACTAAAAAAACCATGGACAACTTAGTTCAGATTGGTTCTAATTATCAAAAGAACAAAAGGGGGAAAAATGAGTACACAACAAGCAACAAGCTCGAAAGTGTCATCTTCTTTAGATACCTCTCATTTGAAGGTTAAATTTCCATTTAAAGCTAAATATGGAAACTACATTAACGGAAAATTTGTAGAACCTAAATCTGGAAAGTATTTTGATAATACTTCTCCTATCACTAATGAAGTTATCTGTAAGGTGCCAAGATCGAATGAAAAAGATGTAGATTTTGCATTAGATGCAGCGCACGCAGCATTTCCTGCATGGGGAACAACATCAATTGGAGAAAGATCGAATATTCTTTTAAAAATTGCAGATGTTATTGAAAAAAATCTAAATCTTTTAGCAACAGCAGAATGTTTAGATAATGGTAAGCCGATACGTGAATGTATGGCAGCGGACCTACCTTTGGTAGTTGATCATTGGAGATATTTTGCAGGAGTAATAAGAGCAGAGGAAGGTTCAGTTGCAGAAATAAGCAATAGTGAATATTCTTACCACATACCTGAACCTTTAGGTGTTGTAGGTCAGATCATACCTTGGAACTTTCCACTATTAATGGCTACATGGAAACTTGCACCAGCTTTGGCTGCGGGAAACTGTGTTGTATTAAAACCAGCTGAACAAACACCGGCATCAATTATGTTGTTAATGGAACTGATTGGAGATCTATTACCAGCAGGTGTTTTAAACATTGTTAGTGGATATGGTCTCGAAGCAGGTAAACCATTAGCGTCTTCTAAAAGAATTAAGAAGATAGCTTTCACCGGTGAAACTACTACTGGACGTTTGATTATGCAGTACGCATCTCAAAACCTAATTCCAATTACTTTAGAATTAGGTGGTAAATCACCAAACATTTTCTTTGAAGATGTTTTGGCTAAAGATGACGACTTCTTTGACAAATGTTTAGAAGGTTTTGCTATGTTTACGCTTAACCAAGGAGAAGTTTGTACTTGCCCAAGTAGAGCTTTGATCCAAGAATCTATTTACGATAAATTCATGGAAAGAGCCATTGCAAGAACAAAAGCTGTTAAACAAGACAATCCTTTAAAAATGGAAACTATGATTGGAGCTCAGGCTTCACTAGAACAAATGGAAAAAATTAAATCTTACTTAGAATTAGGTAAGAAAGAGGGTGCCAAAGTTCTATGTGGTGGTAGTGCAGCTAAAATTAATAGTGGATTAGAAAAAGGAAACTATATCCAACCAACTATCTTTGAAGGCAAAAACGACATGCGAATATTCCAAGAGGAAATCTTTGGACCTGTAGTATCAGTTACTAAGTTTAAAGATGAGAAAGAAGCATTAGAGATAGCTAATGATACTCTTTACGGATTAGGAGCAGGTGTTTGGACTAGAGATGGTAACGTTGCATACAGAATGGGTAGAGGTATACAAGCAGGTAGAGTTTGGACAAACTGTTATCATGCATACCCAGCTCATGCTGCATTTGGCGGATACAAACAATCTGGTATCGGAAGAGAAACTCACAAAATGATGTTAAATCATTACAGACAAGTAAAGAATTTGCACGTGTCTTACAGTGAGAAAAAATTAGGCTTCTTTTAACCAATAATATATAATGGCCCATGATTCAAAATCATGGGCCGAAATATTGAAATGAAAGTATCATTTACATTATCAGCAAAGAAATTACTTAGTGAACTCAAAGAAGTACACGGAGACGATCTTCTGTTTCACCAATCAGGTGGATGTTGCGATGGAAGCGCGCCTATGTGTTTTCCAGCAAAAGAATATCAAGTAGGAAACAGTGACGTAAAATTGGGAGAGGTTGATGGAACTCCTTTCTATATGAATGAAGATCAATATGAAAAGTGGAAACACACAGATCTCACAATTGACGCTGTAAAGGGAATTGGAGGTATGTTTTCCCTTGATAATGGAACAGGGCAAAGATTTTTAACAAAATCTGAAATTTGTGTTGTAGTAGACAACGATAAAAAAGCTGCAAATTAATCTCTTTATAGACAAGTTCTAAAATATCTGTATTTAATTAAATATGGGCCAAATTTTACTTACTGATGTTAGAAAAAAATTCTTAGATTATTTCAAAAAAAATAATCATAAGATTGTGGACTCCAGTAACTTAGTTCCAAATAATGATCCGACATTGATGTTCACCAACTCAGGTATGGTTCAATTTAAAAATGTTTTTACTGGTTTAGAAAAAAGAGATTACAAAACAGCCACAACGTCTCAAAAATGCGTAAGAGCTGGTGGAAAACATAATGATTTAGAAAATGTAGGATATACACCAAGACACCATACTTTTTTCGAAATGCTAGGAAACTTTTCTTTTGGAGATTATTTTAAAGAACAGGCAATTACTCACGCTTGGAACTTGTTAACTAAAGATTTTCAACTACCAAAGGAAAAACTTTCAGTTACAGTTTTTCATGAAGATGAAGAGTCGTTTAACCTTTGGAAAAAAATAGCAGGCCTAAGTGATGATAAGATAATTAAAATAGCAACATCAGATAACTTTTGGTCAATGGGAGATACAGGTCCCTGCGGCCCGTGCTCAGAAATATTTTATGATCACGGTGAAAAATTAAAAGGAGGACCACCAGGGAGCCTTGATGAAGATGGAGATAGATTTATTGAGATTTGGAATTTAGTATTTATGCAATATGAGCAAATATCAAAAGACAAGAGAATAAATTTACCAAAACCGTCAGTGGATACTGGAATGGGCCTTGAAAGAATGACAGCAGTTCTTCAAGGAACACACGATAATTATAATATTGATCACTTTAAAAAAATCATGAGTGCATCTGCTGATCTATTGAAGTCACCCATTAATGATAAAAATATTGCAAGCCATAGAGTAATCGCAGATCATTTAAGAGCTAGTAGTTTTTTAATTGCTGAAGGAATTTTACCTTCCAATGAAGGACGTGGATATGTATTAAGAAGAATAATGAGACGTGGGATGAGGCATGCCCATACTCTTGGAGGTAAAGAAATAATCTTTTATAAATTATTTGATGTTTTGATGAACGAAATGAAGAAAAGCTACCCAGAACTAGTTAGAGGAAAAGATTTAATCGTAGAAACTTTAAAAAATGAGGAAGAAAAGTTTTCTTCGATGTTAGAGCGCGGTATAAAAATTTTAGAGGAAAATTTAGATAAAGTTCAAAACAAAATACTTCCTGGAGAAATAGCATTTAAACTTTATGATACTTATGGATTTCCACTAGACTTAACAGCTGACATTTTGAGATCAAAAAATATCAAAATAGAAAATAAAGGTTTTGATAGTGAGATGGAAAAAAGCAAAACCTTAGCTAGAGCTAATTGGAAAGGTTCGGGAGATCAATCTTTAGAGGAAAAATGGTTTAAAATACGAGAGGAATTAGATCCTACAGAATTTTTGGGCTATGAATTTAACAAAGCAGAGGGAGTAGTTTTAAAAATATCAAAAGGAAAAAATTTTATTAATGAAGCAAAAGAAAATGATGAAATTGAGCTAATAACTAATCAAACACCTTTTTATGGAGAGTCAGGAGGACAGGTTGGTGACCAAGGAGAGATAAATACAATAAAATGCAAAATAAAAATTATAGATACCCAAAAAAAAATGGGCGATCTACATGTGCATGTTGGAAAAGTGATAACAGGATCTATTAAAGTGGGTGAAAATGTAAATTTAGAAATTGATCTTAAAAGACGAAATGATGCTAAAGCATATCACTCAGCAACTCATTTACTTCATGAGGCTTTAAGAAGGACACTAGGTAAACACGTTACTCAGAAAGGCTCTTTAGTAAGTCCTGAAAAGTTAAGATTTGATTTTAGTCACAATAAACCAATTGAAAAAAATGAAATTAACAAGATTGAAGATTTAGTAAACGATATGGTTTCTAAAGCTAGCGACGTTAGAACTCGAATTATGACACCAAAAGAGGCAGTAGATAATGGAGCTCTTGCATTATTTGGTGAGAAATATGGAAATGAAGTCAGAGTTTTGTCTATGGGAGAAGAAAAAAATAAGTATTTCTCAACAGAATTATGTGGTGGAACACATGTATCAAATACATCAGAAATAGGTAGATTTAAAATCATTAGTCAGTCGTCGATATCTTCTGGGGTGAGAAGAGTTGAAGCTTTGAGAGCAGATCAACTTATAAAATATGAAAAAAACTTAAAACAAACTCAATCTACTAAAGAGAATAAATTGAATGAAGAAATTACAACTATTAAAAAAGCTTTAGAAGAACTTAAAATTAAACCCAATTACAGCAATGATTTAGGTACCGCTGAAAATTTAAAAAATTTAAGCAAACAACTTGATCAAGCCAATTTAAAAAATATAATCGCGGATAAGAGTAAAAATATTATTAAAGACAGTAAAATTACAGATTTTACTTTTAGATATCAAACTATAAAAAATCTTCCTTCAAAAGAATTAAGAACAATTATTGACTCAGGGAAAAAAGATCTTAAGAAAGGAGTTCTAATTGCTTTTTCTGTTCTTGATGGAAAAGTAGGTGTTTCAGTTGGCGTCACAAATGATTTAACAGAAAAATTTGATGCAGTAGAGTTAGTAAAAATAGCTGCTACTATTCTAGGCGGCAAAGGTGGAGGAGGAAGAAAAGATTTTGCGCAAGCAGGAGGAGTTGATCAAACAAAAATTGAAGATGCCTTTAAAGCTGTATTAAAAAAAATTAGTTAAGTTTCTTTTTAAGGTTACCGTCTATTGCTTCTAAAAATTGATTAGTAGTTAAATATTTAGAGGACTTATCAATTAAAATTGCAAGATCTTTAGTCATAGACCCGTTCTCAACTGTTTCTACACAAACTTTTTCAATTGAAGATGCAAATTTAATTAATTCGTTATTATTATCTAATTTTCCTCTATGAGCTAATCCTCTTGTCCAAGCAAAAATTGATGCTATCGGGTTTGTAGAAGTTTCTTTTCCTTGTTGATGCATCCTATAGTGTCTTGTCACTGTTCCGTGCGCAGCTTCGGACTCAACTGTTTTTCCATCTGGCGTCATAAGAACACTAGTCATTAGTCCTAAAGAACCAAATCCTTGAGCCACAGTGTCTGATTGAACATCTCCATCATAGTTTTTACAAGCCCAAACATATCCACCATTCCATTTCATAGCACAAGCTACCATGTCATCAATTAACCTGTGTTCATAAGTAATTTTTTCTGCCTCAAATTTACTTTTGAATTCTTTTTCGAAAACTTCTTGAAACAAGTCTTTAAAACGACCATCGTAAGCTTTAAGAATTGTATTCTTTGTAGATAAGTAAACTGGCCATTTTCTACCAAGACCATAATTCATACATGCTCTTGCAAAATTTTTTATTGAATCATCTAGATTATACATTGCTAAAGCTGTACCCGGTCCAGTAAAATTAAATACTTCAAATTCTTTTTTATTTTTTCCGTCTTTCGATGTCCATTTCACTTCCATTTTACCTTCTCCAGGAATTAAAAAATCAGTTGCACGATATTGATCGCCAAAAGCGTGTCTTCCTATTACTATTGGTTGTGTCCAGCCAGGAACTAATTTTGGAATATTATTACAAATGATTGGCTCTCTAAATACAGTTCCACCTAATATGTTTCGAATAGTTCCATTAGGAGATCTCCACATTTTCTTAAGCTTAAATTCTTCAACTCTAGCTTCATCGGGTGTGATAGTCGCACATTTAACACCGACACCGTATTGCTTAATAGCATTTGCTGCGTCAACAGTGATTTGATCGTCAGTTTTATCTCTACTTTCCATTCCAAGATCGTAGTACTTTAGGTCTATTTCCAAGTAAGGTTTAATCAACTTGTTTTTGATAAAAGACCAGATAATTCTCGTCATTTCATCACCATCTAACTCTACTACGGGATTTTTAACTTTAATTTTTGCCATAAAATATAGATTGATTAACTGTGATTTTTATACATATTAAGAAAAAATTATCAAACTATTAATTATGTTTAATACAATATTTCCAAAAATACATAAAGAGGGGTATAAATTTTTAGCTATTTCAATTTTGGCTACTTTCATTATTTTGTTTTTCTCTAAATTCTTAGGAATTCTTTTTATTGTGATTACAATCTGGGTTTATTATTTTTTCAGAGACCCTGAAAGATATTCAATAAATGATGATAAGTATCTTGTCAGTCCAGCAGATGGTTTAATAACAGATATTTCTGAAAAATCAGGGCCAGAAGAACTGAGACTAGAAAATACCTCGTACACCAGAGTAAGTGTATTTATGAATATCTTTAATTGTCACGTAAATCGAATTCCATCTTCAGGAAAGATTGAGGAAATTTTTTATAAGCCAGGAAAATTCTTAAATGCTTCATTGGATAAAGCAAGTGAAGAAAATGAGAGAAATTATTTTAAAATCAAATTGAGCAATGGGGAGGAAATTATAATAGTACAAATAGCAGGACTTATTGCTAGAAGAATCGTTTGTGAAGTTGAACAAGGTCAAGAGTTAAAGCAAGGTGATAGGATAGGGATGATTAGGTTTGGAAGCAGAGTTGATATATATTTTAAAAATAAAAAAGTTCTAGCTAAACTTGGTCAAAACGTTGTAGCAGGAGAAAGCTTATTAGCTTCTGAATAATGGAAGAGAAAAAAAAATTTAAATTAGTATCTTCAAAAAAAACTAGATACTTATTACCTAATATTTTAACTTTAGCTGGTGTTTGTTTAGGGATAAGTTCAATTAAATTTTCAATAGACGGTAATTTTAGTTTGGCTGTAACTTTAATTTTATTTGCAGCAATTTTAGATGCACTCGATGGAAGGATTGCAAGGTTAATAAAAGGAACTTCAGAATTCGGAAAAGAACTTGACTCTCTCACAGACTTTGTAAGCTTCGGTATCGCACCAGTTTTTATCTTATATTTTTGGGAACTTAATAATTATGGAAAATTGGGTTGGGCTATTACTCTTATTTATTCTGTCTGCTGCGTTCTTAGATTAGCACGATTTAACTTAACGAAAATTGAAGAAACAGAAGAATGGAAAAATAATTTTTTTGAAGGAATACCTTCGCCTGCTGGAGGCTTATTAATTTTAATGCCTTTAATTTATGAATTAACAAATTTAAATATCGGATTAAATATTAAAAATTTTACTCCATTTTTGACGATATTAATTGCAATTTTATTAGTGAGTAAAATTCCTACACTGGCATTAAAAAAAATATCTATATCTCCTAAGGCAACAGTTTTTTTACTGTTAGGTATTGGAATAGTTTTTATTGCTTTATTATTTTATACTCTTGAAACTCTTTTAGTATTTGGAATTATTTACTTAATTTCAATTCCTATAAGCATTTTAGTGTACAGCAATCAGAATAGAAAAAATCAAGAAAAAATATCTGAAGATAGTCATGAAGATATTTTATAATGAAAAAATCAAAAAGAGTTAAAAAAAGTAATTACTGGAAAGTAAAACAAAATAGAGACCAGTTTTTTAAAAAATCAAAAACTCTTGGTTATAGATCTAGAGCATCATTTAAATTAATTGAATTAAATCAAAAGTATAAATTTTTAAAAAGTAATACTAATTTATTAGACATAGGTTCATTCCCAGGTGGATGGTCTCAAGTTGCAAGTAAAATAATCACTTCAGGTAAGATAATGTCTATTGATATAAAAAAAATGGAACCAATCAATAAAGTAAAATTTTTAAAAGCAGATTTTTTAGAGGTTAAAACTAAAAACGATATATTAGATCATTTTAAAAAAAATTTGGACGTAATTCTATCAGATATGGCTGCTGATACCACGGGCAGTAAATCATTAGACTCAATAAGAACCAATCAACTATGTGCTGATGTAATAAATTTTTCTAAAGATATTCTTAAACCTAAGGGTGTATTGGTCACCAAACTTTTTATGGGAGAAGATTTTGAGGAAGTAAAAAAACTGGCTAAATCTTTATTTAAAAAAGTGAATTTTTTTAAACCAAAGTCTAGTAAAAAAGAGTCTAAAGAAACTTATTTACATTGTGAATTTTTAAAGACTTTATAAATTTTAATAATTGTATATAAGTTTATATGGATACAATTAAAGAAGCCTTAACCTTTGACGACGTTTTACTAATACCAAAGTACTCAAGTGTTTTACCTTCAAATACAAATATTTCCTTTAAATTAACAAAAAAAATTAAACTTAAAGTTCCCTTTTTTTCTTCCGCGATGGACACAGTGACCGAGTCAAAAATGTCAATAGCTATAGCAAAGGAGGGAGGAATGGGAATTATTCATAGAAATTTAGATATAAAAAAACAGTCTAAAGAAGTAAAAAAAGTATCAGACAAAAAATTGCTTGTTGGTGCTGCTATTGGAACAAACTTAGAGGATTTAGACAGAACAAAGTCTCTATTAGATAATGGAGTAGATATAATCGTGATTGATACCGCCCATGGTCATAGTGAAAAAGTTTTAAAAACATTAACAAAAATAAAAAAAATTGTAAAAAATATTCCAGTTTGTGTAGGAAATATAGCAACAGGAGATGCAGCAAAAAAATTATACAACTCTGGCGCAGACATATTAAAAGTAGGAATTGGCCCAGGGTCAATTTGTACTACAAGAATGGTAGCTGGAATAGGAGTTCCGCAAATATCCGCGATCTTAGATGTTAAAAAAGCTTTAAGTAAAAAAAAAATAAAAATTATTTCTGATGGAGGAATAAAATTTTCGGGGGACATAGCCAAAGCCTTGGCTGCCGGTGCAGATGCAATAATGATGGGATCTATTTTTGCAGGCACAGACGAAAGTCCAGGAAAAAAATTTAAAAGTAAGGGTAAAATTTATAAACAGTACCGCGGAATGGGCTCAATAGGAGCAATGTCCGCTGGATCAGCAAATAGGTATTTTCAAAAAAAATTTAAAGATAAATCTAAGTTTGTTCCAGAAGGAGTAGAAGGCAGGGTTGAATATAAAGGAAAAGTATCAAAAATAATATATCAATTGCAAGGTGGATTGAGATCATCAATGGGATATATTGGAGCAAAAAATTTAGAGGAGATCAACAAAAAGGCAAAATTTATTAAAATTACTAAAGCTGGCTTTTATGAAAGTATGGTTCACAGCGTAGAAATGACACAAAAAACAATAAATTATAAATTATGATAAAATTTTTTATTAATATCTTTATTTTAATATTATTTCTTCCAAGTATTTTATTAGCTAAATCAGAATATTTTCAAGAGGGAATTAATCTCTTTAACAATAAAAAATTTAAAGATGCTAAATTTAAATTTGAACAGGAAATAGTAATCAATCCAAAAAGTGAACAATCGTATCTGTATTTATCAAAGATATTTAACAAACTTGACAAAAAAATTTTAGAGGAAGAAAACTTAAAAACTGTAATACTAATTAATCCAAAAAATGAAGAAGCTGTCTACAATTTAGCAAAATTAAAATTGAAAGAATCTGATTTTATAAAAAGCATAGAGCTTAATAAAAAATTAAAATTAATTTGTAATAATTTTTGCACTCAAAGTGAAAAATTAGAAATTGAAATTGACAATTTATCTAAGAAATAAATGCAATTTCAAAATGATAAAGATAAAGTTTTAATCATAGATTTTGGGTCTCAAGTTACAAAATTAATAGCAAGAAGAGTAAGAGAACTAGGTGTTTATTCTGAAATTGTTACACCCTCAGATGTCAAAAAAATAAAAAATTTTACAAACATACAAGGATTTATTCTGTCAGGCGGTCCCTCAACTGTTACGGAAAGAAAGTTTCAGAATGTGCCTAAAGAAATATTTAATAAAAATATACCAATTTTAGGGATTTGTTATGGATTACAACTTATAGCTAAAATCTTTGGAGGTAAAATAAGGCCATCAAAAAAAAGAAGAGAATTTGGAAGAGCTTTTTTATTTCAAAAAAAAACTTCAATTTTGACTAAAAATTTTTTAGGTAAAAATAATTCTGTTTGGATGAGCCATGAAGATGCAGTGATAAAATTACCTAAAAATTTTAAAACGATTGCATCTACAAAAAATTCAAAACTAACTATAATTGAAAACTCTAAAAAAAAAATTTATGGGGTGCAATTTCACCCTGAAGTAACACATACAGAAAATGGTAAACAATTGTTTAAAAATTTTTTATTCATGATTTGTAAAATTAAAAAAAGATGGAGCGCATCATCCCAAAAAAAAAGGTTAATAAAAGAAATAAAAAAAATAGTTAAAAATGACAAAGTTATTTGTGCTTTGTCTGGAGGTGTAGATAGTAGTGTAGTAGCACTTCTAATT
>JAOHFJ010000019.1 GCA_028097945.1 Candidatus Pelagibacter sp. | reverse complement strand
TTCAATGAACATTTATGCTCTTTCATCAGGCAGAGGTCCGTCAGGGATAGCTATCGTAAGAATCTCTGGTAATGATACTCTTAATGTTTGTAAGAATTTAACGAAATTAAAAGACATAAATTCTAATGAGGTAAATTACTGTAAATTCTATGACCCTAAAAACGATAAAATAATAGATCCAGAGGCTCTACTATTGTGGTTTCCCGGGCCTAATAGCTATACAGGTGACGATCTAGCCGAGTTCCAAGTTCATGGCAGTAATGCAGTTATCAACGCATTATTAAAGGTGCTATCAGAACAAGATAATTGCAGACTAGCTGAACCTGGTGAATTTACAAAGATAGCTTTTCAAAACGATAAAATCGATCTTTTAAAAGCTGAAAGTATAGGCGATTTAATCCATGCAGAGACAGAGTTACAAAGGGATCAAGCTGTTAAATTAGTTCAAGGAAATGCTTCAAATTATTATAATGATTTAAGAGAAAAATTAATTAAATCTTTATCTTATATCGAAGCTAAAATTGATTTTGCTGAGGATGATTTGCCGGAAAAAGTTTTAAAAGAAGTACAAAACTCTATTAAAAAAATCCATAAAGATATTAATAAAATAATTGAAGACAATAAAATAGGAGAAAAAATAAGAGATGGATTTAGAGTTTCAATAACAGGTGAAGTCAATGCAGGTAAATCTTCTCTTTTAAATTTGATAGCAAAAAGAGATGTCGCTATTGTTTCTGATGAAGCTGGAACTACAAGAGATGTAATCGAAACATATCTGAATATAGACGGTTACCCTGTGATTTTAGCTGATACCGCAGGCATAAGAGCTGCTAAAAATGAAGTTGAAAAAAAAGGTATATCTTTAGCTTTAGGAAAATCAAAAGAAGCTGATTTAAATATTGTTGTTATAGATAATTCTTCAAAAAGCATAAACAGTGAAATAAAAAAAATGATCAATAAAGACACAATAGTTTTGCTGAATAAATCAGATGAGCTGAATAAGCAAAATCATAAATTTGATGCAGATACGGTGTTAGCGTCAGTTAAAGAAAATAAAAACATCGATATTTTGATTAAAAAGGTTAAAGAAAAATTAAGTAAAAAATTTACGTCTAATAATACTGCTTTAATTACAAGAGAAAGACATAGAGTTAAACTTAATGAATGCTTAAAAGAAATAGATAACTTTCTTAAAAAAGATCAAAATAAAGATTTAGAATTAGCAGCTGAAGATCTAAGATTGGCTACCCGACATCTTGGAAGTATTGTAGGTAAAGTTGATGTTGAGGAAATTCTAGGATCGATATTTAAAGACTTCTGCATAGGTAAATAAAATACCTCTTGTATTCTTAATATTGCGCGTTACATTCATTTCATGACAAAACAAAGCTATGATGTAGTAGTAATAGGAGGTGGACATGCTGGATGTGAGGCAGCAGCAGCATCCGCTAGAATGGGCGTAAATACTGCACTTTTTACACATAAAATAGAAACAATTGGTGAGATGTCGTGCAATCCTGCTATTGGAGGACTTGGAAAAGGACATCTTGTAAGAGAAATAGATGCTTTAGATGGCGTTATGGGTGTTGTAGCTGATAAATCAGGTATTCAATTCAGATTATTAAATAGAAGCAGAGGTCCAGCAGTGCAGGGACCACGTACTCAGTCAGATAGAACTCTCTACAAAGAGCATATGCAGAAGATTTTACTAAATTATAAAAATTTAGAGGTAATAGCTGATCCAGTCATTAAATTTTTATTTGAGGGAGATAAAGTCATAGGTTTTGTATGTCAAAGTGGAAAAGAGATAAGAACTAAAGAACTAATCTTAACTACTGGCACATTTCTTAATGGATTAATACATATTGGTGAAACACAAATACCAGCAGGTAGATATGATGAGAAACCATCTACAGGTTTAAGTGAGCAATTAGCAAAATTTAAAATGCAAATAGGAAGATTGAAGACAGGAACCCCGCCGAGACTAGATGGTAGTACAATTAACTACGATGACTTAGAAATGCAGCCAGCTGATGATGATCATTATTATTTCTCTTTCTTAACGAACAAAATCGAGAACAAACAAATCAAGTGTGGAATGACTTATACTAATAACGAAGTTCATAAAATCATCAGTGATAATATTTCTCGTAGTGCAATGTATTCGGGAAATATTAAAGGTGTAGGTCCACGTTATTGCCCATCTATTGAAGACAAAATTGTAAAATTTAAAGAGAAACAGCAACATCAAATATTTCTTGAGCCAGAAGGATTAAAAGACAATACTATTTACCCAAATGGCATATCTACTTCTCTCCCAGAAGAGATTCAGCTCAAAATATTAGCTAAAATCAAGGGTTTAGAGCAGGTTAAGATGAAACGAGCCGGGTATGCAATAGAGTACGATTATGTGGATCCAAGAGAACTTAATGCTACTTTAGAAACAAAAAAAATTAAGTCATTGTTCTTAGCAGGACAAATTAACGGTACTACTGGTTATGAGGAAGCAGCAGCTCAAGGTTTGATGGCAGGAATCAACGCTGCTTTAAAAATAAAAAATAAATCTGAATTCGTTTTAGATAGATCAACATCTTACATTGGAGTGATGATTGATGATCTTATAACCAAAGGCGTTACGGAACCTTATCGTATGTTTACCTCTAGAGCGGAATATAGATTAACATTAAGAGCTGACAATGCAGACCAGAGATTAACAATTCTTGGTATAAATTTAGATTTAGTAGGACCTGAAAGAAAAAAAATTTTTTTAGAAAAGAAAAAAAATATTTCTTCACTCAATAATTTTTTAGATACAAAATATTTGACCCCTAATGAAGCAAAAAAATATGATATTAAAATTGCCATGGATGGAGTCAAAAGATCATGTTTAGAAGTTATGGGCCAGCGAAAAGTAAATATGGCAAAAATAAGGCAAATATTTACCGATATACCAGCCTTTCCTATCCATATAGAAAATCAGGTTGTAACAGATGCCCACTACATGGGTTATTTGAAAAGACAAGAGAGAGATATAAAATCTTTTAAGAGAGACGAGTCTGTAATGATCCCTGAGAATTTAAATTATGAAAAATTAAGCGGTTTATCAAATGAGGTTAAGTCGAAATTGATTTCAATTAAACCTAAAACACTTGGTCAGGCTATTAGAATAGATGGGATTACTCCCGCAGCAATTATAATACTTTTATCACACATTAAGAAGCTTAAATTTAAAGCTACTGCGTGATGCAGGACCATGAAGTCATAAATATTCTACAAAATCAGCTTAACTATAGCTCTAAATCTATATCTAACATTAAAATGTTTATAAATGAATTGCTCAGGGTCAATAAAAAGCACAATTTCATTTCAAAAAATACTGAAAATGTTATTTGGCATAGACATGTTCTTGATTCTGCTCAGCTAGTTAAATTTATTGACTTTTCAAAAGGCTCTTTGTCAGATTTGGGCTCTGGTGCTGGTTTTCCAGGCTTGATTTTAGCTTTTTTTAATGAGAGTAAAGACTTTCACGTGAAGTTATATGAAAAATCGCCAGTAAAAAGAGCTTTTTTGAAGGATATAAGCAATAAATTATCTATAAAAGTCGAAATATTTGGCAATGTCTATGAAGATTTTATTGATTCAGACTATATAGTTAGCAGAGCTTTTAAAAAATTGGAAGCAATAATACAAGTTTCACGTGAAATAGCCAAAAAGTCCCATAAATTGATAATTTTAAAGGGTCAAAACGCACAGAAAGATTTAAAAAAAGCTTTCAATAAGGAAAAATACGATTATAAACTTGAAAATAGTATAACTAATGTAGACTCTAAAATAATTATAGTCGATTTTAAAAAATGACGACAACAATCTCGGTGATTAATCAAAAAGGTGGAGTAGGAAAAACAACAACGGTCATTAACTTAGCTGCTTCACTGTCCATTTTGGGTCAATCAAATCTTGTTATTGACTTAGATCCACAGGGAAACGCAACAACAGGGTTCGGCAAAAGTAATAGTGATGAAGAAAAAAATATTTACAATTTATTGATTAAAAAAATTAGCCTTGGGCAAGCAATACAAAAAACTAATATACAAAATTTAGATATCGTAGGATCGCATGTAAACTTATCTGGTTTAGAAGTTGAAACTGCAAACGATTCTAAGAGAGCATTCGTTTTAAAAGAAATACTAACATCAGAAAAATTAGGATTACTAAAAAAGTATGACAACATATTTATAGATTGTCCGCCCTCTTTAAGCTTGCTCACTATCATGTCATTGGTGGCATCGGACGAGCTATTAGTTCCTTTGCAAACTGAGTTCTTTGCTTTGGAAGGAATTACACAGTTAGTTAAAACAATTGATAGAATAAAAGAAAATCTTAATCCTGCACTTTCGATAAGAGGTATACTTTTAACTATGTTTGATAAAAGGAACAAACTCTCATCGGAAGTAGACAAGGAAGCAAGAAATTATTTTAAAGACAAAGTATATAAAACTGTCATTCAAAGAAATGTAAGATTGTCTGAAGCCCCATCCCACGGCTTGCCTTGTGTTATCTACGATAAAAGCTGCGTTGGAAGTAAATCTTATTTTAAATTAGCTGAAGAGTTTAAAAACAAAATAGTGAGTGCTGCATGAGTGGAAAAAAAAAAGGATTAGGTCGTGGGCTATCAGCGCTTTTTGGCGATCAAAAACCAAAGGATAAACCAGCAGAAATCAAACAATCTAACAGTGTTTCAATTAGTGATCTAAGTAGAAATCGGTATCAACCAAGACAATATTTTAGTGAGGAAAAACTCGAGGAATTGGCTAATTCTATTAAAAAAAATGGAATTATCCAACCCATAGCAGTTCGTCCAGATAAAACAGATAACGGGAAGTATGAGATAGTAGCTGGAGAAAGAAGATGGCTAGCTGCCCAAAGAGCAGGGTTACATGAAATTCCAGTCACAATTTTAGATCTAAGCGATGTAGAGTCTTTGGAAGTTGCGATAGTAGAAAATATTCAGAGAGATGATTTAAATCCTGTAGAAGAAGCACGTGGTTATAAAAGATTAAATGAAGAATTTAAATATGATCATGAAAGTATTTCTAAACTAATGTCTAAAAGCAGAAGTCATATCAGTAATACTTTAAGATTATTATCTTTACCTAGTGATGTTGTTGCAATGTTAGAAGAAGGAACGTTAACATCCGGTCAAGCAAGACCGCTAATTGGATTATCTAATGCTTCATCGATAGCTGAGGAAGTTGTTTCTAAAAATTATAGTGCAAGAAAAGTAGAATATTTAACAAGAAATAAAAAAGGCAATTATAAGGAGAAACAAGTAGACGCTAACATAATAAAGGCCCAGGAAAGAATTGAAAAAGTGCTTGGTCTAAAAGTTAATATTTTAAATAAAAAAGATAATTCAGGTAAAATTGTTATTGAATATAAGGACCTTGATCAATTCGATCTTATTTCTGGATTACTTACTAAGCGTTAGCTAAATTGCATATATCGACTAACAATTTTTTAATTAGTATTCGTCCATCTATGTTTGAGTCTGATTTTATTCTTAATTCCAAATTTTGAGTTTTATTCATAATTTCTCTTATTTTTTTTTTATTCCATTTTTTTGATTGGATTAAAAAGGCTGGTTTATCTTTCCAGAAAATTGGTGGTTTGATATCGTTTATGGCTATTTCTAAATTATTTAAGTGATTTTTTTCTTGTACCTCTGTCAGCTTGAGTAGTCTTTGATTTATCAAACTTAAATACAGGGAATTTTTTTCATTTTCTAAAATTGTATCACTGATTAGTTCGTTTGTTTTAATTTTATTTCCATTTAATGCTTCATCTTTAAGATTGTTGAAGTTTTCATTTACAGTAATGTTCAATAATAATTCAAGTTTATTTTTTTCAATTATATTGTTAGTAAAAAAACTTGTAATTTTCTTAAGTTCATTATTAAGTTTGACTCTGTCTGATTTACAATTTTCAACAATTATATTTAAAATTTGCTGTGAAATGCCATCATATTTTTTTAATTTTTCCTGAATTATTTTTCGTATAGCAATGTCATTATCAGGGTAGCAGGCCACAATACCCAAACTATTCGATTTCTCAAAATAGCTCCGTACTTTTGATTTTTTTTCTAATATTTCAGAGAATAGATAAATTTTTTGTGTATCTATATCTTTTTCAATTTCTTTAATAATGTCTAAAAGTTTATCTGTTGTTTGATCAATAAAATAAATCTTTTTATCATCAAATAGAGTTGTATTTAAAATCTCCGAAAAAAAAATTTCTTTATTGGCCAATATTTCGTCTTGGGAAATTCTTTTTATAAATGTTTTGTGATTATTTATTTTTATTTGATTCTTAAAATCATTTTTAAGCCCAATGTTTTCACCGTAAAAAAGAACAATGTTATTTTCAAGAGTGTTAATATTTTGCTCTACTATATAACTTTTATAGATCATTAAGTTGTTCAGAGAGTTTAAATATTATCTCTTCTGATAAATTATTTGTCAGGATATTTATTAATTTTTTTTCATTATTGATAGTTTGAGAATACTGATCACTTACAGCGTACTCACCAATTTTTGCAATGATAATTTGATCTTTGTCTACAAAATCTTTATTTTTAATTTTTACAATCGTGTTTATTGAAATTTGATATTTAGTTATTTCATTCTTAATATTTTTTTCTTTGATGCTTTTTAATTTTTGAATATTTAATTCTATATCTAGCGGTTGCTTATTTTGATCTTTTAAGGAATTTAAAAGATTATTTTTAATTAAATAACTTATCCTTTTGTCTCCCTCTGTCTTTATGTTTGATATATAATAGTCTCTTAATTCGGATTGATTGACTACTTTGAAACCACATGCACTGAAAAGAAGAAAAATAATAATTATGTTTAAATATTTTTTCATTAATTATTTAATTATGTAATTAATTATTTTATTATTTACAAATATAGTTTTAATAATTTTTTTGTCTTGAAGATATTTTTTCGCTTTAGACACACTAAGCACCTTTTTATTAATTGTTTCTTCATTAGAGTCTTTCTTAATTTTAATTATATCCCTCGTTTTTCCATTAATTTGAATGGCAAAACTTATTTCTTGCAAAAAACTTTTTTCAATCTTTGGCCACTCATTGATATTTTTACATTGTAATAGATTCAGACACTCATGTGCTAAATGAGGTGTAAAGGGTATCATAAGTTTATTAATTATAATTATATATTCTTTTAAAATATTATTGCTCAAATCTTTTTTCAAAAAATTATTAAAATGTTTATAAATTTCATAAAAAGCTGCAATAGATACGTTAAATCTGAAGTCGTTTATAGAATTATTTATTTTATTAATAAAATTATTGATAGTTGAAATAAATTCTTTCTCAATTTTTTTATCTATTTTTTTTTCTTGTCTAATTTTTATCGAATAATTTAAATCCCACATTTTTTGCAAAAACTTGTTAGATGAAACAACGCCACTATCAGACCATTGAACATCCTTTTCGGGTGGACTATCGGATAATATAAACCATCTAACAGCATCGGCACCATAATCATTAATCATAGTTTCTGGATCTATTGTATTTTTTTTTGATTTAGACATCGACTCCGGTGGAAGAACTATCACTTTTGTTTTATCAGATTTTTTAATAACAGTTTTTGAGTTTACTTTTATTATTTCATTAGGATAAAGCCAATTTCCATTTTGATCTTTATAAGACTCATGACAAACCATGCCTTGTGTGAAAAGATTTTTAAACGGTTCAGAAATTTCAATTTTGTCATTAAATTTATTTAAACCTTTCGTAAAAAAACGAGAATACAACAAGTGTAGTATGGCATGCTCAATTCCACCAATATACTGATCAACAGGCATCCAATAATTAATTTTTTTTTCGTCAAATGGTGAACTTTTATGAGTAGGTGAGCAAAACCTTAAAAAATACCAAGAAGAGTCAACAAAGGTATCAAGCGTGTCAGTTTCTCTAATTGCCTTTTTACCCGTAGCTTTATGAGTTGTGTGTTTCCAATCTGGATGGGTTTCTAGTGGATTACCCTGAGAATTTAGATCTATATTGTCTGGAAGTTCTATTGGTAATTCACTTTTTTCAACTGGTACAACGCTTCCATCTTCGAGATAAATCATTGGTATGGGACATCCCCAATACCTTTGTCTTGAAACTCCCCAGTCTTTTAAACGATATAAAGTTTTTCTTACACCAATTTTTTTTTTTTCTATTTCGTTAATTATTTTTTTCTTAGCTGTAGATACATCTAAATTGTTTAAAAAATTCGAATTAATCAATTTTCCATTACCTGTATATGCTTCTTCAAGCATTTCTAATTTATTGTCATCTACAACTTTTAATATTTCTAGATTATATTTTTTGGCAAAATCAAAATCACGTTGATCGTGAGCAGGGCATCCAAATATGGCTCCGGTTCCGTAATCCATTAGCACAAAGTTAGCAAAATAAATTGGAATTTTCTTATCAATAAAGGGATGCTTAACAAAAAGACCAGTATTGAAACCTATTTTTTCAGCATGCGCCAGAGCCTCTTCGGTCGTTCCAGTTTTATTACATTCGTTTTTGAAATTCTTAAAATTTTTATCATTTTGAAAATTTTTATTTAATGCATGATCGACTGATAAAGCTATAAAACTAGCACCAAAAATTGTGTCTGGCCTAGTTGTAAAAACTTTAACCAATTCTTCTTTATTATCAATCTTAAAATTAATCTCACATCCGTAAGATTTTCCTATCCAATTTTTTTGCATAAGCTTAACTTTTTCTGGCCATCCCTCTAAAGTTTCTAAATCTTGTAAAAGTTCATCTGAAAATTTTGTAATATTTAGGAACCATTGTGATAATTTTTTTCTTTCGACCACGGCATTAGACCGCCAACCTTTTCCATCAATTACTTGTTCATTGGCTAGAACCGTCTTTTCAATAGGATCCCAATTCACATAAGTTTCTTTTCTAGAAACTAAACCTTGATTAAAAAAATCTATAAATATTTCTTGTTGGTGTTTGTAATAATCTTTATCGCAGGTAGAAAATTCAAGATCCCAATCGATTGATAAACCAAGCATTTTTAACTGTGATTTCATAGTTTTTATATTTTGCTTCGTCCAATCTTTTGGATGCAAGTTATTTTGTTTTGAAGCATTCTCTGCAGGTAGACCAAAAGCGTCCCAACCCATAGGGTGTAGAACATTGAAGCCATTTAAATACTTATATCTAGCTATCACATCTCCGATCGTGTAATTTCTTACATGCCCCATGTGAATCTTTCCAGAAGGATAGGGGAACATTTCTAAGCAATAAAATTTATTACCTTTCTCTCTATATAATTTATTTTTAGAAAATTCTTTTTGCCACTTTTTTTCAATTACTTGAAAATTATATCTCTCCATTACTGTTATTTTTTCTTTTTATCTTCTTTTCCAAACAATGCTGCTTTTTTCAAAATAACAGATAACAATTCACTTTTAATTTTATTGTTAGATGATAAAGATGTTGTACATTCAGTGTTTGTTGCGCAACTTTTTTTGTGTACAATTATTTTTAATGAGTCACTTCTTATCTCATTTGACAAAAACCTAACGGTTATTTTAATTGATTCATTACCACCTTGTTCTGAATACCAATCTGTAATCACTACTCCACCAGAATAATCTACAGTGCTCAAAGGTAAAAAATCTAAGGTCTCAAGTGTAGCCCTCCATAAAGGGTTAGAAGTGCTGAACTCATAATTGGTTCCACCTCTTGAACCTAAAATAGATCCAATAGAGGCACCTTTGCCTTGCTCTATATTTTTACGTCTTTTATCTTCAGCGCTTATAGGCCTGTTTGGATCCATATCTTTATTATTACAGCTCGCGAGTAAAACTAATGACGTGAATAATAATACGATCAAAATTTTGAATTTTTTCATAAAAAAGGTATAATTTAAGTAATATATTAGTTTTGACGAAAATCATTAAAATCATTGAAATAATCCATTATTTAATGAAAAAATAGTGACATTTATGCAACAAAATGAAAAATAAAAGGCTAAAATCCGCTTAAACAGTGAAAAAAAGCATCAATGTAGTAATTTCTCGTCAAATTGTAATTACAATTTAATAAAACAAACAAAGGAAACACAATGAAAAAAATATCTAAATTATTAGTAGGTATCCTATTTTCAGCATTAGTTATCGCTCCATCTTACGCAGGTGAAATGAGTGTAACTGGTGGTGCTACTGCTACATACTCTATCGGAGGTGATAGTTCTGGCTCTGGAAAAACACTAGGTATCTCTAACGAACTAGATTTCACTGCAAGCGGTGAGCTAGACAATGGTTACACTTGGAAATACCAAGTACAACTAGATAACGCATCAACTGCAAACGATGACACTAGATTAGAAATTGGAACAGACATGGGTAATATTGGTTTGTACATTTCAGAAGGTGGAATGTCTAAAGAATTGCACGGTGTAGGTGCTATGGGACCTGGTTTTGATTACCACTCTCCAGCAACTTTCCAAACTGGTTATGACGTAGATGGATATGGAAATATCCAATACCATTCACCAGCTGGTTTACTTCCATTCGGAGCACAAATCAAACTTGGTTATGTGCCTGATATGAATGATACAGCGATGATGTCAGCAAAAGATGCTAACAGCAATCCTGCATCACACGCAACTGGAAGAAACTTAACGCAAGTAAACGTTACAGCTTCACCACTTGATGGTTTATCACTACAAGCAGATGCTGCACAAACTTCTAACGAAACTGGCGTAGCCATTTCTACAGAAGAAGGTGTATCTGCAAACGTAGGTGCTAAATACACAATGGGTCCAGTAACAATTGGTTATGTAGAAGGTGGATACCAGCCGGCAGTAGCTTCTGGTGAGATCACTTACTATGAAAACAATATGATGGGAATCCAATTTGATGTAAATGACTCTTTATCTGTGTCTTATAACGTAGATGAATCTAACAAAAACGCAAGAGCAACAGTTGCTGCAGGTGCAACAGCTGGAACTAAAACTGAAGTAGAAATGGAACAAAAAACTATTCAGTTAGCATACACAACAGGTGGTGCTACAATTGGTTTAGCTCAAGCTGAAGTTAGCAATTCTGACTACACAGAAGGTAAAGACGAAAACCAAACTATCGTTTCTTTAGCGATTGCTTTCTAATTTAAGCAATAGTTAAAATTTAAAAAAGCCGGTTAATTATATTAGCCGGCTTTTTTTTTATCTCTGATAAAAGTGCAAATCCTTCGCAAAAAGCATTCTTTAAATTATTAAGATTTTCTTGCTTTATTCCTCCTAACGGAATTAATTTTTTCGAATATCTTGAGTAGTTATTAAATTTTATGATACCTAAATGTGGAGCGCTCTTATTATAATCTACAATAAAAAGCTTGGATAATAAAATAAAAGAACACCCTTGCTTTTTTTTTAATGTGATTTCTTTAAAATTATGTGCTGAGCCTATTATTTCAAATTTCTTTTTTTTATAATTTAAAATTCGAAGACCTTTATTAAAAGATGATAAATAAATACCATCAGAGTTTAAATCAA
>JAOHFJ010000018.1 GCA_028097945.1 Candidatus Pelagibacter sp. | reverse complement strand
TTTAAATCTAGAACCCGGTCTATCGTCTCTGCTGCCTCTGTCGTTTCGATCATCTCTTTTTTTAAATCTAGAACCTGGTCTTTCGTCTCTGCTACCTCTGTCGTTTCGATCATCTCTTTTTTTAAATCTAGAACCTGGTCTTTCGTCTCTGCTACCTCTGTCGTTTCGATCATCTCTTTTTTTAAATCTCGAGCCACCTCTACGGCCGCGTCTATCAAAAGAGCGTCCTCCTCTTTTTCTTCTTCCAGTTGCTTCACTTCCAGGTTCTGCTCTAAAATTTGGATCAATCAAACGCTGTATGGCGTTCCATTTTGATCTATCTTCACCGCCTACAAAACTTAATGCTGAACCTTCAGCCCCTGCTCTGGCGGTTCTTCCAATTCTGTGAATGAAGTCCTCGGGAACTTGCGGTAGATCAAAATTAATTACATGCTTAATAGCGGGAATATCGAGCCCTCTACTGGCGACATCTGTTCCTACTAAAATTCTAAAATGATTGTTCCTAAAAGCTTTAATAACTCTATCCCTTTTATTTTGTCTTAAATTGCCATGTATTGCATCGGCATCATGGTCATCATATTTTAATCTCTTAACCATTTTTTCAGCATTTCTCCTAGTCTTAACAAAGATTAGAATAGAGCCTTGACGTGTGTAGATTTCTTTTATTAGTTGATTGTATTTATCTCCGTCTTTCACACGTATTACTTCTTGTTTAATTTTTGCAATTGGTGTCGATGTAGAACCAACTGAAATTCTTACAGGTTTATTTAAATATTTTTCTGCTAATCTTATGATGTTACCAGGTAAAGTTGCTGAAAATAATAGTGTCTGATGTTTATTTGGAACAGTTTCTAGAACTTGATTAATTTGAGGAGTGAAACCCATATCTAACATTCTGTCTGACTCGTCCAGAACTAAAAAAGTTGTATTATTAAGCTTTAAAGTTCGCCGAGATAGATGATCATTAATTCTTCCGGGTGTACCAACAATCAATCTTGGGTTTCTTTTCATTTGTTTAAGTTGCTTTTGCATGGAGTCGCCACCAATTAATAAAGCTGTTCTTATATTTCCTCTTCCTATTAAATTAGTCATTGTTTGCATAACTTGAGTTGCTAATTCCCTTGTTGGCGTCATTACTAAAGCTGTATTTTTTTTTGTTTTCAAAAGAAAATTTATAAGTGGAATGCCGAATGCTGCTGTTTTCCCAGTTCCTGTCTGGGCTGTACCAAGAATATCTTTTCCCTCTAACGCAACAGGAATGGCCTCGGCTTGAATAGGTGTAGGAGTCTTAAAGTTAATCTTGGCTATAGAATCCATAAGGATTTGCTCAAGTTTAAGTGATAAAAAATTTTCCATCTGAATTTTGTTTTTAAAGTAAAATCTTACTATTAGTGGGTCTTTATACCCTCGGTTGAACCTTAGCAAGACTTTGTTATGATTGAGTATGAGAAAAAGAAAGAAAAGAAAGAGCTTTAGACTTAAAATGAAAAAAAGAAGACAAAAACGAAATACAAAAGGTATTCTAAAGATAATAAAAACAGGTAATAAAAATGTCTAAAAGATACTCAGGAAAAAGCTTTAAAGATTCAAGTATAATGAAAAAGGCTAAATTAACATTGAAACAAAAAAGAAAACTTAAAAAGGAAAAGAAGAAAAAATAATGTGTGGACGTTATAAAATTACTAAGCCTGTAAGTAAAACAATAGATTTAGTCAAAACTAACATCAAAGTTGAAGATAATGAAAACTATAACGCTCACCCAACACAAAAACTTCCTATCATCAAATCATATACTAATGGGAAAGCGCTAGAATTATCCGAATGGGGTCTTGTTCCTGGATGGTCAAAAAAACTAGATAAATTTTCACCATTAATAAACGCAAGAAAAGAAACGCTAATGGAAAAAGTTACTTTTAAAAATTTAATACAAACTTCAAGATGTATTGTTCCTGCAGACGGATACTATGAATGGAAAAGAGAAGATAAAAATAAAATTCCATATTACTTTACCAAAGAAGATGATAAAATTATGTTTTTTGCAGCTATTTATCAAAACAATCAATTTTGCATTATAACAAGAGAAGCCACTGAAAAAATTAGCACTATTCACCATCGAGAACCCTTGATCATCAATCAAAGTCAGATTAATAATTATTTAAATATTAAAAAAGACGCTATGGAAATTTTAAACTCTATTAAACCTCCTGCATTAAAATTTCATGAAATATCTAAAGATGTTAATAATCCAATTAACAATGACCCGGCACTAATTAAACCCGTAAATTAAATGAGCTTATCTATTACACCAGGAACAAATAATGTTGGAGCATATATCAATAGTGTTGATTTAAAAAATTTAGATCAAAATCAAACAATAGAATTAAAAAAAACTTTAAATGAATTTGGCGTTATTTTTATTAAAAAACAAAATCTTGATCCCGAATCTTATCAAAATTTTGCTAAGAATATTGGTCAACCTGTTGTTTATCCTAGATTAAAAGGGTTGGATGAAAAATTTCCATTTATTAATGTTATTGAAAGAAAGCCAAGCGATAAAAATTTAAGTTTTGGTTCAAGTTGGCTTCACCAAGATACTAGCTATTTAGGTGATGATCGCCCTCGATATACAATGTTAATGGGAATAGAAATTCCAACAGGTCAAGGAAATACAATATTTTCATCGGGGTTTAATGCTTATGAAAAATTACCTGAAGAAATTAAAAATAAAATAAAAGATGCCACAGGTGTTTTTTCTTCGGCAGGGCCCATTGCGGTTACCAGATTAGAAAGAGAGAAAGAGATGGGGATTAAATCCTCTGAAAGCATGGAAGCGGAACATCCCATCGTAAAAACCGTTGATGGGAAAAAAACATTATATGTTTCTCCTGGGCATTTAATTAAAATCAAAAACGTTAATGATGAAGATGCTGCTTATTTAAAAGATTATTTAATCGATCATGTTAATAAGGAAGAATTTATATTCTCTTATGAGTGGTCAAAAGGTGATGTCTGCTTATGGGACAATCTAAGTATTTTGCATATGGCAAGTGAGATAAAAAATTGCCAACGGGTAATGCACAGGATTACAATAAAATAATTATTTTTTTAAAATTGTAAGGTGACCCATTTTTCTCTTTTCTTTAATGGTTTTTTTTCCATAATCAAAAAAGAATTCGCCTTCTTCAAAAGTTTTTGACCTATATTCTTCAATTTCTTTTCCTAGAATATTTATCATTTCAGCATTAGAATTTTTTTGGGTTTTCTCAAATTTAAAGCCACATACTGCTCTAACATGATTTTCAAATTGACTTATATTAAAAGCATTGATTGTTAAATGACCTGAATTATGAACTCGTGGTGCAATTTCATTCACCAATAAATTGTCATCTTGATCTATAAAATACTCAACACACATTGTTCCCACATAATCAAGTTTATCAGCGATTAGCTTCGCATTATTTTGAGCCTTTTCATAAATATCCTGATTAATATTAGCTGGAATTTTTGAATGCTTAAGAATTTGGTCTTTGTGCATATTTTCTATAGGCTCGTAAGAAAAAGTTTCTCCATTAATAAATCTTGTAATAATAACTGAAATTTCTTTTTTTAAATTTACCTTCTTTTCTAAAATATAATCAGCAGTGAAACACCAATCCTTTTTAACGTCATCTAATGAGTTTAATACAAATTGACCGTGACCATCATATCCAAGCGTGTTTGTTTTTAAAATTCCTGGTAACAAGTTGCTGTGTTTAGTGATGTCATCTGCTTTTGCTATAAAAGCCCATTTGGTTGTTTCAATACCTAAATCATTAACAAAAGATTTTTCTAATTTTCTATTTTGTATAATTTTGTTAATTTCTGGTTTAGGTAAAACTTTTTTTTCTTTTTCTATCTGTTTTAAAATATCAATTGGAATATTTTCGAATTCAAAAGTCACTACATCTACGTTATCTATAAATTCTTTTATCTTTTGCTGATCGTCATATTTTGCAAAAATAAATTGATTAGCATAGTTCTGTGCTGGACCTTGTTCATCATCTGATATCACAACTGTCTTGATTTTAAGTTTTTTTGCTGCCTGGCATAGCATGGATCCTAACTGACCTGAGCCTATAATTCCTAAAGTGATGTTAGACATTAATTACTTAGGTTTTTTTTTAATGGATTGGGTTTGAAGACGTCTCCACTTTTCTAAATTAGATTTAACCTTTTCGTCATAATTGCCAATTATTGAAGCTGCGAGCACACCAGCATTAAATGCTCCGTCTATTGCTAAACACCCTATTGGCACTCCTTTTGGCATTTGAACCATAGAAAGTAAACTGTCGAGCCCTTTTAATTTTTTAGTTTCTATAGGTACACCAAGCACTGGTAACGTTGTTAAAGATGCTACCATTCCAGCTAGATGCGCTGCACCGCCAGCGCCTGCTATAATTACACCAAAGCCGTTTTTTTCTGCACTCTCTGCAAACTTAAACATTCTTTGAGGGGTTCTATGCGCGCTAACAATTAAAACTTGAAATTTAACCTTTAAAATCTTGAGTATTTTCTCACACTCTTTCATTACGGAATAGTCGGATTGTGACCCCATAATGATAGCCACTTTATTATTTTGTTTATTACTTTTCACAAATTAATTTAACAATTTTGGCTATAAAAACAATGGCCTAATCCTTACTAGGCCATTAATAAATTGTTTAAGGGAAGACGTTACGATCGCGCTCTAAAAAGTAAAGCTTTTGGTGAGTTTTGTAGCTCAAAGAGTGATATTTTTTTAATTTTTTTGTTAGAATTCTTGTTCTTGTTTTTTTTTAACGATTTGTATTTCATATATCCTTATTAGTTTAGTTTTTGAAAGTTTAGTAATGCTAAAATTGCAAACTTGATTTGTTGTTTAATTATAAATTTAGGCGAAGGTATGTCCTCTATTAGTCAAATTTATATTTTTTCCAATAATTTTTCATGAAGTTTACTAATCGACCCATTGCTGTCAATTACAGCCAGTTCAACCTCTGCTGTAACTAAGGTTTCGTTATCTCTTACAACCTCTTGTTTTAAGTTTAATCTAACAGGTGACTTTTTCATCACATAGGTTCTTACCTCTAATTTATCCTCAAAATTGGCCGATTTATGATATTTAACATTGCACTCTCTGACTACAAAAATAGCTTTATGATTTTCTTTTAGTTGTGCATGGCTTAATTGTAAGTAATCGTAAATCATCTCTGTTCTCGCTCTTTCAATAAAATGTAAATATCGTGCATAATAAACAATTCCTCCTGCATCGGTATCTTCGTAATAAACTTTTGTTTTATAAGTATGAAATTTGGACATAGGAAAACATATGCTCAATAAATATGTTTTTCAACAAAGTTTATAATTCTTTTTTTGGTCTAATTTATGCCCAGCAAAACGCAGAATCTTAAACTAAATTTAATGTATGAAAATATTTTATATTTTATCTTTGTTACTTTTGTTAACAAATTGTGCAAGTGGTAATATGACTAAGGTTAAAATCGGTAAACGATGTACCCCGGCTGATGCAAACAAATTACAAGAATCTTCTTACGTTTGGGTTGTAAGTAAAGATGCCGCACAAGATTTTGACAAAAGAATAAACAAGTCAAATTGCTTAGATAGTTAAATAATTATTTTAAAATTATTCAACTATGATAATAAGGGGTGTGAGTTTGCCCCTTATTATAATATGTTTCCTAATTGTTTTAGCCTTAATCATACTTCCTTTAATTGTTTCATATAAAGCAGAAAAAAAAGATTATAATAATAAAACTGAGTGGGAAAAAATAAAAGAATATGGAAATAAAGTTAATGACAACGCTAGAAAAAGACATTAATAAAACACATGAAAAAATTAGTCTCTTTTTTTTTAATTATTCTTTTTTTTAGTTTAGAAATTATTGCAATGGAAAAAAAACCTTACCACCATTTGCCAGATGGAACTTTTAGAAATCCTGAAGGATCCCCAAAAAGAGATTCTAATGTAAAATGGTCATATAAAATTTTCAATGAAGAACGAAAAAAGGTTAAAATTGAAATTCCTGAAGATCATATTGTGCCAAAGACAAAAGTTTTAGAGGATCTTAAGAGTAATCAAGATAATGATTATATTGCTTGGATAGGACATGCCACATTCCTTATAAAGCTAGGTAATACAACTATTATTACAGATCCTGTTTTTTCAAAAAATACTGGTCCATTAATATTCGGTCCAAAAAGATATATTCCGCCAGCTATTAACCTTGATGAGATTCCGCCAGTTGATCTATTTCTTTTGACACACAATCACTATGATCATCAAGATATGTCTACTATTAGAAACTTTCCTTACAAAAAATCAAAAGTTGTTCTTCCTTTAAAACTTGGTAAATATTTTAGAAATTATAAAGATGTAAACGAGCTTGATTGGTATCAAGAAATTAAGGTTAACGAGGATATAAAAGTGACTTTACTACCAGCTGTGCATTGGTCAAGAAGAGGTTTATGGGACATTAACAAAACACTATGGGGTAACTTTTTAATTGAATACAAAGGTAAGAAAATTTTATTTGCTTGTGACACAGGTTATGGAGATATTTATAAAGAACTTGGTGAAAAATACGGCCCTATAGATTTAACATTTATTAATATTGGTGCATACAATTTCTATCCTATGATGCCTGTTAAGGATAAATCAGTTTACCACACTAATCCGGAAGAGGCTTTGCAAGTTTCTCAAGATTTAAAAAGTAAAAAAGTAATAGGCATGCATTGGGGGACAGTAGTTTTATCTTTGGAACCTATAATGGAACCTCGTAAAAGATTTAAAGATGGTGCTGAAAAATTCGGTTTTAATAAAGATGATGCTATTATTTTTAAAATTGGTGAAGTTAAAAAATTAGATCAAATAATCAACTAACTTTTCTTTTATTTCTCTCTTTGTCTAAAAGTTTTGTTAAAGCATCAACCATAATATCCGATGCTTTAAAAATTTCATTAGACTGAAATTCATGTGTCGTGTTGTTTTCAGGATCAGTCTTATCCTCTATGACTATACCTTCTTCGGGAGAATTATTTTTGATATAAATTAAAATTAGCCATTCATGCTCGAGTGCATCGTCCCACTTAATATATATCTCCCCTGTTTCAAATCTTTTGTCTATACATCTGATGATGCTTAAATATTTAGGTATATATTTTTTATTCAATTGAAAACATAAGCTGTGAGCTGATCTATAAAAGCTTTCTAAGGCGTATTCAATTTTTTGGCGTTCTTCATTATAAATTCTTTCTTTTTCTAATAATGTTGCCTTATCGTCAGTATCTTTGATTTCGATTCCAAGACTCGCTACTCTTTCTCTAATAGCCTCATTTATTTTTTGTTCTCTGATTAGCTTATATTTCTCTTTTATTTTATCGATACGTTGCTGAACTTCTTCGTAAGACTCTCTCTGTTGACTTAAAACGTATTTTTCAAGACTCTTAATCTCTAGTGCTTCTCTTTTTCTAAACTGATCTATTTTTTTCTCTAGTCTAATTTGTTCAAGAAACTGTCTTTGTTTTTCTGCTCTTTCTTTTCTAAGCTCAGCTTGCTCAAGTTTGATAAATTTTTGTAGATCTAATTTTCTTTCTCGCTCTAACTTCTGTTCTTCTCTCAGTTCATTTTTTTTTGCTTCTAAGGCCAGCTTTTCTTGTTCTATTAATCTTTTTTGAGCATCTTTTTTTTCTTGTTCCATAAGCTTTAGTTTTACTCTCTTCTGTTTTTCTCGCTCTTCTAGAACAATTTTTTTGATTCCTGAAATTTTATTGGAAATACCTGTAAAAAATGCCTGCAAATTTTGGTCTAAATTTACATTAAATCTAAATATAGATTTAACTTTATCATTTAGTCTTAATAAGCCTGAAATTATAGCTCTTGTTTTTTTAGGATTTTTATTTGATTTCTTTAATTTAAAATTTTTTTTTAATTTTACTTTTGCTTTATTTCTTATTTTTTTCTTTAATGGTCTTTTTGATTTTTTCCTTCTTCGAATTTTCTTATTTTTAATTTTTTTTCTTTTATTTTTAAATTTCCTAATTAAGGATTTTTTTTGTCTTTTTTTCTTTACCTTTGTAGGTTTTTTTTTCTTTTTTTTCATATCGGCTATTAATTAAATAGCACTTTTCAAGAATAAATATAGTCTCGCGTGGAATGAGCTGATTGAAAGTTCTTGACAATTTGTAATTGAAAAACAACAAGATCTCTATATCTAAATGCTGCTGCACAACTTGCCATATAAAACTCCCACATTTTTACAAATTTTTCATCAAATAAATCTTTCACCTCTTTTTTTCTTTCTAAAAATCGTTCTAACCAACTTTCTAATGTTTTATCGTAATGTCTAATCAACGTTTCAGTGTCAGCAACAATTAAACCAGTTTTTTCAATCGGATTTATTATTTGACTGAAAGAAGGACAAATGCCTCCTGGAAATATGTACTTTTGGATAAATTTATTGGGTGCTGTGGGTTTATCTACTACTCCTATAGTGTGCAATAAAAAAATCCCGTCATCTTTCAGAAGTTTGTTCATTGATTTAAAAAAAGTATTATAAAATTTTCTACCAACATGCTCAAACATTCCTACGGAGAAAATTCGATCATATTTCCCCTTTGCCTCTCTATAATCGATAAGTTCAAATTTTACTTGGTTATCTAAATTAAGTTCTTTTGCTTTTCGTTTACAATATTCTATTTGATTTTTACTTAAAGAAATCCCGGTTACTTCACATCCTTTTTGTTTAGCTATTTCAAAAGCCATGCCGCCCCAGCCACAGCCAACTTCTAAAATTTTTTGTCCTTCTTTTATGTCTAATTTTTTTACAATATGATCTATTTTGTTTTGTTGAGCTTCCTCTAAAGTTTTAGTGTCATTTTTCCAATATGCACACGAATATAGTCTATGATTTCTGTCTAAAAAAATATCGTAAAGTTTTTCACCTCTTGCTCCACCAATATCATAATGATGTTCAACATTTTTTTTCGATTTTCCTGGCAAATTAAAATTCGTTACTGTTCTCCATGCCTGAAAAATTTTTTTAGTAATTAAACTTGTTGTTGAGATTTCATCTCGACCTAAATTTTTTACAAGATCCATTAAAAAATCTTTCAATGAAGCATTTTCAATTTCAATTTCATTTCTCATATATGCTTCAGGAAATTCAAGTTCTGGATCTAATAATAACTTCCAGCTAAGATTATCTTTGAGTAGTTTAACAGTAATTGGTTTCTCATTTCGTGGATTACCGCAAATATATTTTTGTCCTTTTGCATCTACTAAAATAATTCCACCTTCTTTATAAATTTTTGTAAATATTCTCGCTAGTATCATAACTTATGCTGCCAAATTTTTTTCTGTCGCAAATTCTAATTTATTTAATTTATCGATAAGCTCTTTGTGTTTTGCTTGAGATAATAAAACCAGTGGTGGTAAAATATTTTTAAATTTTTTGTCTTTAGTCGATAGAAAGCTATGAAGAGCAGAAATCAAATTAAATTGATCAAATGTTTCTCTTACATTAATTAATTTTTCGTTTTTAGATTGTGAAACTTTATTTTCAAAGTCATCAAAAACTTTCCTAGCTAAAGAATGTGTAACATTAGTAACAGCTGATATACATCCTGAACAACCAAGTTCTAGACCTTTTAAAAGTTTTGCTTCTGAACCTGGAAACATTAAAAAATTTGGTAACTTCAAACTTTCAAATAAATTATAACTAGAGTCTTTACATCCAATTATATTATCTGGAAAATCTTTAACAAGTTTAGTAACCATTTGTGCTGAAAATTTATAACCACTTAGCTTTTCAAAATTGTAAAGAATAATTTTAACTTTAGGAATATCCGTAATTAATCTTGAATAAAATTCAAAAACTCCTTCATCCGTATTTCCTTTGTAATATGCTGGTGGCATAATTAAAAACTCTCTAAAATCATATTCCATTCCATACTTAATTAGATCAATATTTTCATTTAGAGAATTATTTCCAGTTCCTAAGAAAAACTGTTTTCTTAACTTATGACTGGAAATTTTAGCTATAAGTTCTTTCTTTTCATTTGTTGAAATTAATTGGCTTTGACCTGTTGAACCAAAAAAGAAAACTCCATGTAAACCGCTTAGAATAGCTTCACTTGCATGATTAATTGTTGCATCAATATTTAATGTTCTATCAGCATTGAGAACACTTAACCCAGCTGCGTATATTCCTTTTTTAATCATAATCTTACCTAAATTATTCTATCTAAGTTATATTATTAATTTTAAAAATGAAAGTTTTAGTAATTCAACCAAAAATTGGAATGGGAGATATGGTTATTTATTTACCGTATATTCATGCTATTTCAAAAAAATATCAAAAACCTGTGTCAATATTAGTGAAAGAAAATTCTCGTGCCAGTCAACTTTTAGCTGAAGATAAACATATTAAAGAAATTATAAAATTAGATCGAACAAAAAACAATTCTGGAGTACACGACGGACTTTCGGGTATCTTCAAATTAAGCAGAGACCTTAAATTAAAAAAATTTGATAAAGTTTTTATTTTTAATAGCTCCTTGAGATATTTATTAATTTCTAAGATCGCTGGAATAAAAAATATCTCTCAATACCCATTATTTAGAAAAAAAGATAATATTGTAACATCTGCTAAAATTTTTACAGAAAATGAATTAGGAGAAATTGTATCTACACAACCAGAGCTTATAGTTAATGATAATAAAGTAAATGAAGCTAAACAAAAATTTTCTAAAGAGTTCAAACACATTTGTTTAGGTATATCTGCAAGCGGTCCAACAAAAAGATGGGATATTAAAAACTTTATAAAGCTTTGTATAGATATTAATGCAAGAACTCCTTCAAAATTTTATATAGCTGCAGGCAATAATGATAAAGACCTAATTGATCAATTCCTTAACTCAGAATTATCAAATAACTGTATTTCATTTAAAGACTTAAAAATAAGTGAAACGTTACCAATTATTAAAAATTGTAATATTTATATTGGTAATGATACTGGTTGGTTGCATATATCATCAGCCTTAGGTGTAAAATGTTTGGCGTTGTTTATGGATAGCCCAGTTCAAGCTTATGGCAAATACTCAAAAAATATTGAGATAATTGTGCCTGAAGGGGAAACAGAGGAGACCACAACTCACGATACTTTAGGAGCGGATAAAATTTCTTTTGAGAAAGTTTTTAATAAGACAATAAAGCTTTTAAGTTAACTAAAATCAGTTTTAATTATTTTATCTTTTGCTTCATTTACAAGTTGACTTAATCTTTCAGTTTTAACGTCTCTATTCATATCTGGGTGAATCTTTTTTTGAAGTTGATTTGCAGCTTTAAGTACATCTTCCTTTGTACAGCCTTTCTTTAAACCAAGGAGTTTATAAGCTTCATCGTTTGTTACACTTGATGATCCTTGAGTTTGACCGAATTGTCCCTGAGAAAATCTTCCAGAATTTTTTAAAAATTGAATTAATCTCCATAGCTGAAACATTTGTAGAGCTGTAAAACCTTTAATTTTTAATCCACTTAAAATTACAAATAGAAAGGGAAGCGAAAAGATATATTTTCCACCAATAGCTAAAAGCATAGCTAAGATTAATGAAAAATAAACTGCAATTTTTTTAATCGTGGTAGCAATCCTTTTTGAACTAGTTCTAGCAAACCAATTCAAAAATAAATAAACAATGACAAAGATGATAATTCCTATTAGAAATAAATTCATATAATTTTCAAATATGAGTATACCAAAACTTAAAAAAATTAAGAGTGAGAAAAAGTATCACGACCTAATCTTATCTGATGAATATGCTTGGGTTGATCAGCCTAATATCCTCGAGGTGTTGAAAGATGCTAGTAAACTTGACTCAGAAGTTAAAAACTTCATTAGTGAAAATAATAAAATTACAGAAGACTATTTTAAAGATGTTAAAGATTTACAAAAAAACTTATTCAAAGAGATAAAATCTAAAATTAAACTAGATGACACCTCTTTAAAGTTCAAAGATAAAAAATATTTTTATTGGGCCAAGACAGAAGCCAAAGGAAATTACGGGAAAAGAATTAGACAATTAATTGATGGTTCTAAACCAGAAGAAGTTTATTTTGATGGTGACCTTGAAAAAAAAAATTATGGATCTGAATATTTTGGTGTTGGTTCAGTTAGCACCTCACATTGTGATAATTACATGGCCTATTCTTTAGACTTAAAAGGATCTGAATACTATACAATTTATTTACGAGATTTAAGAACTGGAAAAAAT
>JAOHFJ010000017.1 GCA_028097945.1 Candidatus Pelagibacter sp. | reverse complement strand
AATAAATTTAATATTGAATATTTTAAAAATTTTATATCAGGAAAGAATAGGACTATAAAAGATATTTTAATGGATCAAAAATTTATATCCGGATTAGGTAATATTTACGTAAACGAAATTCTTTTTTATAGTGGGTTAAAACCTGCAAAAAATGTTAAAAAACTTACACATGTAGAGATTAAAAAAATTATTAAATTTTCCAAAAAGATAATTTCAAAAGCTATTTCACTTGGAGGTTCGTCTATAAAAGATTTTTCTAGTAGCAGTGGAAAAAAAGGTTCATTTCAGCAACATTTTAGGGTTTATGGAAAAAAAGGGGAAAATTGTCCAAGGGTTAAGTGTAAAGGTAAGATAAAAAAAATTATAATAGCTAATCGAGCATCATTTTTTTGCAATAGATGTCAGAAATAATAAAGTTGACCGTATTTGAATGCACATATATACAATTCTCAAAATATGCCTAACACTAAATCAGCGATTAGAAGAGTAAGAAGGGTGAAAAAACAAACCCAAGTTAACAGAATTAGAAAAAGTAAGTATAAAAGTGCCATCAAGCAAATGGAAGCTCATTTAAAAACTAAAGAAAAAGAAAAAGCAAAAAAATATTTTTCAAAATTTCAATCAATTCTAATGCAGGTTGCTAAATCTGGTATCATTAGTAGAAACACTGCGGCTAGAAAAATTTCTAGAATTTCAAAAAAGATTTCATCTAAATAATCAATTTCAAGTTGATTGCTTTTTCAGGGCGTAACTACATTTAGAATCTCATAACAAAATATTGAAACTTCAATCGGTGAGTTGCAATTTTTTTTTATTCTATCTGAACGATAGTTGTACAACCTAAACCAAATTATTTTTTATTTTTAAAAAAAAATTGTTGCAATATTTTTTAAAAGGTCGTTTATAGAATTTCATTTAAATTATCTACATGGAAAATAATTATAACAAAAAACAAAACGCCTTCACCTCCGAAGAGGAAAAAACATTAAATTGGGAAGATATTCAAAACGCATTCAAAAAAACTTTTGGTAGTGAAATTTACAATAGTTGGTTACAAAAAATCTCATTAGTGAAAGAATACAACGATTATTTAATCCTTGGTGTTCCGACTAGATTTTTTAGAGATTGGATAGTATCAAGGTACTTAGACAAAATACTAGAGCAAGTAAAAAGTTTTAAACTAAGTTTGAATAGAATAGAATTTAAAATCATTGAAGAAAATAAACAAAATCAAGAATTAATAAAAATAGATGAGCTAAATAAAGTAACTGAAATTAAGGACTCTATATTAAATTATAATCGACTTAATCCTAATTTGAACTTTGATAGCTTTATTCAGGGAAAAAGTAATGATATTGCGTTGTCTTATTCAAAAAAGGTTTGTGAACATATCTCTAGATATAATCCTTTGTATATATGTGGAGGAGTTGGTTTAGGAAAAACACACCTTTTAAACGCTATTGGCTTAGCTCTTCAAGATAGTAATAACGTAATGTTTATTTCTGCAGAGAGATTTATGTACCATTTCATTAAATCTATTAAGAAAAATGATATGGTAAATTTTAAAGATTTTTTTAGAAAATCTTCAGTTTTTATAATTGATGACATCCAATTTATTAGTGGAAAAGAAAGTTTACAGGAGGAATTTTTTCATACTTTTAATAGCCTCATGGATAAAGGTTCTCAAATTATAATTTCAGCAGATCGTTCACCAATGAAACTTGATAGAGTACAAGATAGAATAAAATCTAGATTAGCTGGTGGGTTAGTAGTAGACATTGATGAACCAGATATAGAATTAAAAATTAAAATTATAAAAAAGAAAATAGAAGAGATTCAAAATCAGTTCAAAGAAAACATAAATCTTAGCGACGAAGTAATTACTTACATAGCAAATGAAAGCAAAACAAATATCAGAGAACTAATAGGTGTTCTCAACAGAGTGATAGCATTTAGCAGGGTGCACAACAAAGTTCTAACTATAAGTGATTGTAAAAATATTTTGAAAGATGTTTTTAGTCAAATAAGAGTAATTACAGTTGATAAAATTCAAAATATTGTCTCTAATTATTTTAACATTGCTTTAAGTGAAATGCTTTCACAAAGAAGATCTAGACCTTTAGCTAGGCCAAGACAAATAGCAATGTATTTAGCAAAAAAAATGACCACTAGATCTTTACCAGAAATAGGAAGAAGATTTGCTAATCGCGATCACACAACTGTAATACATGCAGTTAAAACTATTACTAGACTGTCTGAACAGGATGATGAAATGAAAAAAAATATCAGTCAGATTAAAAGTTTATTACTAGAACAATAACCAAATGCAATTTGTAGTAAAGAGAGATATTTTATTAAAATCATTAAATTTTGTCCAAGGTGTAGTTGAAAAAAAAAATACTCTTCCGATACTTTCTAATGTTCTATTGCAACTGAAAGAAAATAAATTATCAATTATAGCAACTGATTTAGATATTATTTTTTACGATGAAATTAGTGATGTAAAAATTTTAAAGGAGGGAAGCACAACTACCTCCGCAGCAATTCTATACGATATTTTAAGAAAAATTTCATCTAACGCAGAATTAAATTTTAATTTAAAATCAGAAAACAAACTTAGTCTAAAAAGTGAAAATGTAGATTTTAATCTACTATGTTTGCCTACAGATAACTTTCCAACTTTTGCAGATGAATTTGAAGGCCAAGAAATTTCTTTAAACAACCAAAGGTTTCTTAAACTCTTGAATAAAACAAGAATATCAATATCAAACGATGATACCAGACATTATTTAAATGGTGTATTTTTACATCTTACAGAGGCTCACGGTAGAAATTTTCTTACTGGAGTTGCAACTGATAGTCACAGGCTGTCTTCAAGCAGTTTAGAAATAGAAAACACAGCTGATTTTACCTCTCTAATACTGCCGAAAAAAACAGTTTTCCAACTATGTTCTCTTCTGTCAGAAACATCTGAAAAACTATTAATGCAAACTAGCGATAATAAAATAAAGTTTTCTTTGGGAAACATGAAGTTAATATCAAAAGTAATAGATGGTAAATTTCCGGATTATAAAAAAGTTGTGCCAACAAATAACGACAAAACATTGGTTGTTCCATCAAAAGATTTTATCAGCTCTATTGAGAGAGTTGCTAGTGTTTCACTAGATAGAAAAGAGGGGGTTAAATTATCAATTTACAAGGATAATATTCAACTTTCGGTAAACAGTGCTAATTCTGGGGAAGGAAATGAAAAAATAAAAGCTGAATTTAGTTCTGAAAATTTAAATATAAGTTTTAATTCAAAATACTTAATTGATATTGCATCTGAAGTTGAGGATAAAAATTTGAAAATAAATCTAAAAGACTCAGTTTCACCAGTTCTAATAGAAGATATTGCTGACAAGAACAGCTATTACGTAATAATGCCAATGAAAATCTAAAATTACTAATTTTAGATTTTTTTTTATTTTTAGCTCTATAATTGTTGGTACTTCATAGTTTTAAGTCATTATGGCCAACTGCGATTTCATATTCGATTAAAAAAATGTTATAAGTATTAATCTAAAAAAATGTCTAAAAATTCTGAGATTAAAAAAATGCCATCTTATGGTGCAGACTCAATTAAAGTCCTAAAGGGCTTAGATGCTGTAAGAAAAAGACCAGGTATGTATATCGGTGATACAGACGATGGTTCCGGCCTGCATCACATGGTGTTCGAAGTCGTAGACAACTCTATCGATGAGGCTTTAGCTGGTCATTGTAAAAACATAGTAGTTTTAATTAATGATGACAATACTATAACTGTTGAAGACGATGGAAGAGGCATCCCGGTTGATATGCATAAAGGTGAAAAAATGTCTGCGGCTGAAGTTATCATGACACAACTTCATGCGGGAGGAAAGTTTGATCACGATTCATATAAGGTTTCTGGAGGATTACACGGAGTTGGAGTTTCAGTAGTAAATGCATTGTCAGAAACGTTAGATTTAACAATTTACAGAGGTGGGCATGAATATGGGATTAAGTTTAAAGATGGAAACGCTATAAAACCGCTTAAAAAAATTGGTAGTACAAAAAAAAATGGAACAAAAATAACGTTTTTACCTTCAAAGCAAATATTCTCCTCTACAAAATTTAGTTCATCGATACTTGAAAAAAGGATTAGAGAATTAGCTTTTTTAAATAAAGGAATATCAATTAAATTAATCGATAAAACTTTAAAAAAACATAAAGAATTTTTTCATAAATATGATGGAGGCATTTTAGAATTTGTCAAATATATCAATAATAAAAAACCAATCCTAGTAAATAAAAATGATAAGGAAGTTTTTAAAAAACCTGTTTATGTTACAGCAAATAAAAACAATGTAATTGTAGAGTGTTCTTTTGAATGGAATGCTGGATATTCTGAAGAAGTATTGCCTTTTACTAATAATATACCGCAAAAAGATGGTGGTACCCATTTGTTAGGTTTCAGAACAGCGCTTACAAGAGTAATTAATAAATATACTGCAGATAGAAATAGTAAGAAAAATAAAATCACGTTATCTGGAGAAGACATTAAAGAAGGTTTGACAGCTGTGTTATCTATTAAGATGCCTGATCCAAAGTTTTCATCTCAAACTAAAGATAAATTAGTTTCATCTGAAATAAGAAATATTGTTGAACATGTTATAAGTGAAAAAGTTTCAACTTGGTTTGACCAAAATCCCTCAATTGCAAAAACAATAATAGAAAAAATTACTCAAGCAGCAATGGCAAGAGATGTTGCGAGAAAAGCCAGGGATAGCGTTAGACGAAAAGGAACTTTTGAATTATCTGGATTACCTGGAAAACTTGCAGACTGTCAAATTCAAAAACGTGAAGGAACTGAATTGTTTATAGTAGAGGGAGACTCAGCTGGAGGATCTGCTAAACAAGGAAGAGTAAGAGAATATCAAGCAGTGCTACCCCTTAGGGGAAAAATTTTAAATACTTATGTAAATGGTAAATCAAACGGTGAAGATCAATCAACAAAAGCGTTGTCTAAGATGATGTCCTCAAATGAAATTGTAACTTTAATAAATGCATTAGGAACTGGATCTAAAGATTTTAACATTGAAAACTTAAGGTATGACAAAATCGTAATTATGACTGATGCCGACGTAGACGGTTCTCACATTCGAACACTTCTGTTAACTTTTTTTAATAATTTTCCATTTAATCAATTAATAGAGAATGGACATGTATATCTAGCTCAGCCACCTTTATTCAAAGTAACAAAGGCCAATAAAAGTATCTATATTAAAGATGAAAAAGGTTTAGAGGAATATATTTTAGAAGCTGGAAAATTAAACAGTAAAATTAAAAAAGGATCGAATGAATACAAAAAATTTATTCAAGACCAAAGAGAGAAATTATCTATACAGCGTTTTAAAGGTTTGGGAGAAATGAACCCAGAAGAACTTTGGGAAACTACTTTAAATCCAGATAATAGAACGATGCTTAGGGTTCAGTATTCAAAAGGCACTAAAGAAAAATCTAAAGAAGATCAAAAAATGATCAAGGTATTAATGGGCGATGAAGTTGCTCCAAGAAAAGATTTTATTACAAATAATGCTTTAGATGTTGCGAATTTAGATATCTAATTCGATTATGGATCTCTCAACTCTCTTTCGAACAAAAGAGAATCTAAACTTAGACAAAAGCACATTAACTATACTTAGATATATTGCTATATTCGGTCAATTTATTGCGATAAATATTGTTTTTTTTTACCTCGATTTGAAATTTCCGATAAAAGAGAGCTACATAATAATTTTTATTGGTCTTGTTACAAATTTTTTTCTTCAGTTTAAAATTAAGGTTAATCAATTAAAAGATACCTATGCATCATTATTTTTATTGTATGACTTGTTTCAGTTGAGTGCACTTTTGTATTTAACTGGAGGAATTTTAAATCCTTTTTCAATATTAATGATTATTCCGACTATAGTTTCTTCAACATTCCTTAGCATGGGTACAACAATTATTTTAGGAGTAATCAGCTCCATTTTGCTTTTTTTGCTTTCGTATACACATTATCCATTACCAGGATTAGAATCAAATATTTTTGATGTGCCAAATTTTTATAAGCAGGGAATATTGATTTCAATTTTAATCGGTTTAATATTTTTAAGTTATTTTGGTATTAGATTCTCAGGTGAAACAAAAAAAAGATCAGAAGCCTTAAACAAATTACAAGAAGTAATATCAAAAGAATATGAGCTTGAGTCATTAGGAGGCCAAGCCGCAGCCGCAGCACACTCATTAGGAACACCTTTGGCAACTATAACTGTAGTTGCAAAAGAATTAAAAAAAGAAATCGGAAATGACAAGGAGTTATCAAAAGATATTGATTTACTTATTAGTCAAACAAAAAGATGTAGTGAAATTTTAAAACAAATATCAAAGAAACAAATAGAAGAAGATATTTTTTTGAGCTCTATTAAATTTGAAGATCTGTTGGAAGAAATTATTAACTCATTCAAGGAAACTTCATCAAAAAAAAATTAATCTTTTTACTGAAAAAGATCAGAATAAAATTGCAATACAGCGAACACCTGAAATAATTTATGGATTAAGAAATTTTATTGGAAACGCAGTAAAATTTTCAAAAAGTGAAGTTAAAATTAATTTATTAAGCAATCAAAAGATTATCGAAATTAAAATCAATGATGATGGCCCAGGTATACCTGAGGATATAATAGAGAAAATTGGTGAACCTTATATTAAATCAAAATCTAAAGAAGTGATTTCTAATTCTGGTCTAGGTTTAGGAACTTTTTTAGGAAAAACATTATTAGAGAGACAAAATGCTAAATTATCATTTAGAAAAAATAGTCAACTAGGTGGAGCTTTAGTGATAATATCTTGGAGTCCAAATAATTTGATTAATTCTTAAATTCAAATGCATAAGCTAAAATTTTATAAGCAAGCTTAGCAACTAGAAAATTGTAAGAATTAAAGTTTTTTATTGGAGCTAATTCGTTTATATCAGCCCCAACCACATTAGATATCTGGCAAACTTTTTTGATAATTGGTAAAACATCTTCCCAAAAAAGGCCACCAGGCTCCGGTGTGCCTGTAGCTGGCATAATGCTGGCATCAAAACCATCTACATCGAATGTAATGTAGACCGTTTTTTTATAAAAAAATCGTTCAATTTGTTCTAAGTTCCAGTTTTTTTTATCTTTACCCCAAAAAATTTCAATTCTATCTCTATTATTGTTATAAAAATCCATTTCAGATTTAGATAGATTCCTTATTCCAAATGAAACAACCTTTACATTTTTATAGTCTAAACATCTTTTTATTGCAGAAGCATGGGAAAATTTTTCACCTTGGTAGCTCTCTCTCAAATCTGCATGTGCATCAAAATGTAAAAGAGTTATATCGTCATATTTTTTTGTAATAGGATCTATAGAGCCTGGTGTAATTGAGTGTTCTCCACCAAATACTAAAGGAAATTTATTACTAGAAATTATCTTTTTATTAATTTGCGATAATTGTTTTAGAGCTTGTTTGATATTTTTTTTAATTGGAAATGGTTTTAAAGTTTTAATACCTATCTCTTTATATGGTTCTTTATTCAACTCTTCGTCAAATAATTCTACTTGATGAGAAGCTTTAATTATTTCTTTAGGTCCATTTTTTGTACCGCCTCCATAGCTAACTGTTTTTTCAAGACCAAAGGGGACAACAATTACTTTAGGACTTAAATTTAGATTAGCATCAAAACCTAAAAAACCTCTCTTTTGACTTAAGTATTCCATTTATGAGTTAAAAATTTCAGAAAAGTTTCTTTTTTCTCTCTTTTCCCATTTTTTACGGTGATAGGCGTCACTAGCTATTAATGGAAGTACACTTGTAGCCTCAGCAAAAACCATCTGCTCCTTTGTAATGTCAACTTTGCCCCATGAACTAGCTTCTTTTAACGTTGAACTGCTGCAAGCGCCATCACGTGTGTCAGCAACTGTTATTTGTATTGCGTATTTATGCATATCAACTTTTTTTCCTAACAATTCTGCACATACCACAGTGTCCTGGATAAAGTTTTTTGGCACCCCTCCACCTATCATAACCAATCCTGACTGTTTAGTTCGTAATTTGATTTCAGTAAGTTCTCTAAACTCACGAATTGAGTCTATTGTAATATGATTATTAGGATTTTGCTCTTGATGCATAACTAATCCAAAACCAGCGGAGCTGTCGGTAAAAGCTGGGCAAAAAATTGGTACATTGTTATCAAATGCTACTTCAATTAAAGAACCTTTTTTTTTACCATTTAATTTTAAATATTTTCCAAGTTCCTTTATGAATTCTCTAGAAGTATAGGCCTTAGGTTTTAAGGTATTGGCTATGTCGCATATTGCCTGATCACACGCTTGTAATTCCTCTTCATCAATATAAGTATCGTATATTCTATCAATATAATTTTTACGAAGTTCCGTGTCATCTTGAAACTGAGAACCTTGATAGTGTTTGAAGCCAAGTGCTTCAAAAAAATCCATGTCTATAATAGAAGCACCTGTGGCAACAATTGCATCGATCATATTATTTTTAACTAATTCGGTGTATAAATTCATGCAGCCACCTGCAGAAGTAGAACCGGCTAATGTTAAGAAAATTGAGCAATCTTTATCAGCTAACATTTCATTATAAATACCTGCTGCCCTTGCCGTATCCCTAGAGGTGAATGACATTTTACTCATCCCATCAATAATTTTTCTTGCGTCGAATGATTTTATATCAATATGTTCAACTGGATTGCTAAGAAGTGATTTTTTGTTATGTCCAATTTTTGGACTATCTTTTTTGACCATTAAGCTACTAAGGAATCAACTTTATCTTTTGACTCCTCATAAATAGACATAATTGGTTTATCGTTTACTTCAAATATCTCATTTGAATAAAAGCCATTAAAGTTTGTTCTAAAAGTTAAACCGTAAGCTCCCAGTTGTCCTAACTCAATATAATCACCCTCTTTAATATTATTAGGAAGTAAAAAAGGGCCTTTCATATAATCCAAACTATCACAAGTAGGCCCAAATAAACTGAACGATGTTAGCTTTTTCGATTGTATTCTTCCATCAGTAATCATTTTTGATGGAAAAATAAAGTTCGGGACCCCCGCATCAAACAAAGAACCGTAAGTACCATCATTGATGTAAAGATTTTGTTTTTTTCTTAAAATCACTTTTACTATTGTTGAACCGCTTTCTGCTACTATTGCTCTACCTGGTTCGCATATGATTTCGGGCAGTTTATTTAACCTTAAATTTTTAAGTGCTTTTTTTATTTCATTCATATAATTTTCTAACGGTTCAGGTTTTAAGTCTGGGTAAACTGCAGGAAATCCTCCACCTATATTTATAATATCTGGAATAATTTTTGTTTTTTTAATTATATTTCCTATTTCTCTTATGCCTTTAGAGTATGAAATTTTTTCCATACACTGCGAACCAACGTGAAAACTAATACCTAGTTTTTTAGAATGTTCTCTGCATAATCTTACAAGACCCAAAGCCTCTGAGGGCAGAGCACCAAATTTTCTTGATAGATCGATCTCAGCATGCTCATTTGAAATGGCTATTCTTACGAATAACTTTAAATCTTTGGCTCGATTAGTTGCTTCAAGAATTTTTCTCAATTCATCTTTATTATCCAATGAAAAACTTTTGACTCCGTAGTCAAAGTATGCAGATGAAATACTTTCTTTACTTTTAATAGTATGCATAAAATGTAACTTAACTTCTGAATTAATCTTTCTGATAAGTTTGATTTCATTTAAAGAGGCAACATCAAAGTTTTTTATCCCATTAGCTATGACTTGTTTAATCACTTTCTCATGGGGATTTGTTTTCACAGCATAAAGTATTTTGCCTGGAAAATTATTTTTAAAAAATTTTATAGATTTTTTAATCTCTTCAGTCCGTATACAGTATACGGGATAATCTGGTTTTAATAAGTTAACTAACTCGTTAACTGATTTAAATTTTCGCATTTCATGTGTCCCCCGTTAGTTTACACAAAGGTTTTTTAAAAAATTTAGTAAAAAAAACCTTGATTAATTTGCGTTTAAGGTTTTTTTGACTTTATGTAAAGAAAAAAAAAGGCAATTTGAGCTGTTGAAATAGTGTCCACAGTACCTATATTGAGCATATATGAGAGCACAAAAAAATATCCCAGATCAGCTTAATTTGTCTGATTTTGAAGACAAAACTCTACTTATTCTAGATGATGACGATCCTCTTAGAGGTAGGCTTGCAAGAGCCATGGAAAAAAAGGGTTTTCTGATAAAAGAGGCTAAAACAGTGGCTGAAGGACTTAATATTGTAAAAACAGCACCTCCAGGCTTCGCTTGTGTGGATCTTAGGCTTGAAGATGGTAATGGTCTGGACGTAGTTAAAGAGCTCTCAAAAAATAAAAAAGATTGTAGAATAGTTATGTTAACGGGATACGGGAATCTACCTACAGCTGTAGCAGCTGTAAAAGCAGGTGCGATAGATTACATTGCTAAGCCTGTTGATGCTGATGATGTCGAGTCAGCATTACTTGCTTCGCCTGAGTCAAAAGCTAGACCTCCGGAAAATCCAATGTCCGCTGATAGAGTAAAGTGGGAACATATACATCGAGTGTTTGAACTTTGTAATAGAAACGTTTCTGAAACGGCTAGAAGACTTAAAATGCACAGAAGAACTCTTCAAAGAATACTATCTAAGAGATCTCCAAGATAAAATTATATAATTTTCCTAATTTGTTTAATTTGATTAATTGCAAAGGTAGCAATAAGAACTTTAAAAATTTCTGCAAGTAAAAAAGGTTGTGCTCCTAATTGAAAAATAGGCTTGTCCCAACCAATTAAATTTCCTAACCAAGCCATACCTAAAATATAAATAAAACTTGTAGCAATTAAAAGATTTAAAAAGTTTTTAAATAAATTATTTTCAAAATTAGATTTTCCAGAAATATACACAGCTACTAGAAAACCTATTAGATAACCCATTGTAGGACCAGTGAAGTAAATTAAACCTACGCCCTTTTCTGGTGTTCCTGAAAAAACAGGCAATCCAATTATACCTTCAAACAAATAAAGTGAAACTGTTGCTAATCCCAGCTTCCAACCAAAACCTATACCTATAATTAAAACTACTAATGTTTGCATTGTCATTGGTACAGGATAGAAAGGGATTTTAATTTTCGAAGAAATAGCTAAGATTGTGCTTCCTATTAATGCTAAGAAAACATATTTTATTACTTTTGATTGTTTAAAATTTTTTACTAATTCCATACAATTAATTAAACATTTTTTTCATTAAAATCTAGTGCTTTGTTAATTGAATAAATACATCTTCTAAGTCACCATCATCTGTAGCAATATCTTCAATTTTCAAGTTATTTTGATTAAAATAATTTATTATTTCACCAAAATCTAAGGAATTTTTTTCATAAGTTGCTCTTATTAGGTTTTTTGAAATAATTTTAAACTGAATTCCTTTCATATTTAAAGGAAGATTTAAATCAACTGTTTTAACTTTAAAATTAATTTTTTTATTTTTAATTCTTTCTAGAAGTTTTTCTGTTGTATCTAAGGCAACCAAATTTCCTTTATTAATAATAGCTATACGATCACACATTTCTTGAGCTTCTAAGAGGTAGTGAGTAGTCAAAATTATTGTAACACCCTCTTTGTTGAGTTTCTTTACATTATCCCAAAGGTTGTTTCTAAGTTCCACGTCTACACCTGCAGTCGGTTCATCCAAAATTAATATAGGAGGTTGATGAACCATTGCTTTTGCGATTAGAAGCCTTCTTTTCATTCCACCAGACAAGCTTCTTGAATAAGCATCGGCTTTACCATCTAAAGCAACTAATTTAAGGATCAAGTCGGTGATTCTATCTTTTTTTGCTATTCCATACAGACCGGCTTGAAGCTCCAATAATTGTTTTGGACTAAAAAAGGCATCTAAGTTTACCTCTTGAGGAACTATTCCTATAGAGGCTTTAACTTGTCTTGGATTTTTATCTAAATTGAAACCCCACACATTAATATTTCCAGATGTTTTATTTACTGTTCCTCCTAGAATACTTAAAAAAGTTGTTTTGCCAGCTCCATTAGGTCCAAGCAGTCCAAATATCTCCCCCTCTTTGACTTCAAAATTTAAATCTGTGATTGCTCTAGTTTCTTTTTTAGTTTTTGAGTTCGAATAGATTTTATTAAGATTTTCAACAGTTAAAGCATTATTAGACATAATTTTTTAATCTTAGATAAAATTCAATGTAATATGTATATATGAGTTCAATAAAAAAAAAAGATCATTATTATCTTATTGATGGATCAGGCTATATTTTCAGGGCCTATTATGCATTGCCACCTTTATCTAGAAAAAGTGATGGTCTGCCCACAGGAGCTGTAAGCGGTTTTTGTTCCATGCTTTTTAAACTTTTAGAAGATGCTAGATCAGACGACTCAAAAAATAAGCCAACTCACTTCGCTGTCATATTTGACTCGGCAAGGAAAAATTTTAGAAACGAAATTTACAGTGATTATAAAGCAAATAGAGCAGAAGCACCTGAAGATTTAGCACCTCAGTTCGAATATATAAGAAAATCAGTTAAGGCTTTTAACCTACCATCAATTGAACTTTTAAATTATGAAGCAGATGATCTTATTGCCACTTATGCAAAAAAAATTACAGAAGCTGGAGCTAAAGTTACGGTAATATCATCAGATAAAGATTTAATGCAACTAGTGTCAAATAAAGTCAGACTATTTGATCCTATGAAAAGTAAAGTAATAGGTGAAAAAGAAGTAATTGAAAAATTTGGAGTTAAGCCCGATCAAGTAATTGACGTCCAATCGTTAGCAGGAGATAGTTCAGATAATGTGCCGGGTGTTCCAGGAATTGGAATTAAAACAGCAGCAGAACTTATAAATAAATATAAAACTTTAGAAAACTTATTAAAAAAAGCATCAGAAATACCTCAAAACAAAAGACGAGAAACATTATTGTCAAACAAAGATAAAGCTATGATTAGTAAGCAATTGGTTACTTTAAAAAATGATGTTCCGCTTAAAAATGACGCTGCTGATTTTATTATTAAAGATATCGATAAAGATAAACTATATGATTTTTTAAGAGATATGGAGTTTAACAGACTGCTCAGTCAGGCAATTAGTTTTTACGGTGAACCAGGAAATAAAGATTTTAACGAAAAAACTTCATTTAAAAAAAACAATAAAATAAATACTAAGATCTACAAAACTATTTCAAAAGAAAAGCATCTTGATGAATTAATAAAAAAGTTAAATGAAAAATCAGTTATAGCGGTTGATACTGAAACTTCTTCTCTAAATCCACAAGAAGCTGATCTTGTGGGTGTATCAGTATGTTATGAGGCCAACGAGGCATTTTATATTCCAGTAGGCCATAAAGAGAGAACTGAATTAAAAAAAGATGTTGTTTTAAAAAAACTTAAACCAATTTTAGAAGATCCAAGTATAAAAAAAGTCGGCCAAAATATAAAATACGATTTTATAATATTTAAAAATAACGGCATCGAATTAAGCTCAGTAGAAGACACGATGTTACTTTCGTATACATTAGATGCTGGAAATAATAGACACAACATGGATACTCTATCTGAATTGCATCTTGGCCATAAAACTATTTCTTATAAAGATTTAGTAGGAACTGGAAAAAAACAATTAAATTTTGCAGATGTAGATATCAAACCCGCCACTGAATATGCTGCTGAAGATGCAGACATAACTCTAAGATTATATGAAGTTTTATCCGAAAGAGTATCTGAGGAAAAGTTAGAAAGAGTTTATGAGGAGTTTGAAAAACCAATGATCAAAATCCTATCAAGGCTTGAGATGAACGGCATAAAAGTTGATGACGCTTATCTTAAAAAGCTTTCTAAGAAATTTGAGGAAAGATTGATAACTATTGAAAAAGAAATTTACAAAATATCAGGTAAAAAATTCAATATCGGTTCACCAAAACAACTAGGAGAAATTATTTATAATGACCTAAAGATAGCTAAGTTAAAAAAAACAAAAAAAGGTAGTTTAGCTACGAGTGCTAAAATCTTAGAAGATTTAGCTTTAACAGGACATAAATTTCCTAGTTTAGTTTTAGAATGGCGGCAAGTTTCAAAACTAAAAAGCACTTACACAGATGCTTTGCAAGATCATATAAGTAAAAAAACAAAAAGAGTTCACACTTCCTTCTTACTAGCAGCAACTAATACTGGTAGGCTAGCCTCGAGTGATCCAAATTTACAAAATATTCCTATAAAAACTTTAGATGGTAAAGAGATTAGGAAAGCATTTGTTGCTGATAAAAATAATTTACTTATTTCAGCGGATTATAATCAAATAGAAATGAGAATTCTTGCTGATATGGCTGATGTAAAAGAATTAAAAAAAGCTTTTAAAAATAATCAAGATATTCATTCTTTGACAGCAAGCCAAGTCTTTGATGTTCCAATTGCAAAAGTGACAGAGGATTTTAGACGAAAAGCAAAGGCCATTAATTTTGGAATTATTTATGGAATAACACAATATGGATTAGCAAAACAAATATCAGTGTCAAACGAAGAGGCTTTAAGTTTTATTAATTCATATTTTAAGAAATTTCCTGAGATAAAAGATTACATGAACACTACAATTAAAACTTGCAGGAAGCAGGGTTTTGTCACTAATATTTTTGGAAGAAGAATTCATTTAAGAGGAATTAATGATAAAAATTTTAGTGTGCGAGCCTTTCAGGAAAGGGCAGCTATTAATGCTCCAATACAAGGATCGGCCGCAGATATTATTAGATTGGCAATGATAAAAATTGATAAGGTTCTTGAAGAAAAAAAGAAAGCAAAAATGCTTTTACAAATACACGATGAACTTATTTTTGAGTGTTCAAAAAAAGATGAAAGCGAAGTAAAAAAAATTGTAAAAGAAGCAATGACCTCAGTTTCTAGTTCTGATCATCATATGTTTTCAATTCCCTTAGAAGTCAGTATAAATTCTGGAAACAATTGGGGAGAAGCCCATTAAACGCCTAAATTTTGACATCATAATCAAGAGAATAAAAATATGACTCAAACAATTGCTTTAGTAGATGATGATAGAAATATACTAACAAGTATAAGCATGGCTTTGGAAAGAGAAGGTTTCAAAGTTCAAACTTATATCGATGGAGAGTCTGCTTTAATTGGATTAACTAGAAATCCACCTGACCTAGCAATACTAGATATCAAAATGCCAAGGATGGATGGAGAAGAGTTGTTAAAAAAACTTAAAAAAAAAATGTCAATCCCAATAATCTTTTTAACATCAAAAGATGATGAAGTTGATGAACTGCTTGGTTTGAAATTAGGCGCAGATGACTTTGTCAAAAAATCTGGAGGCTTTTCTACTAAAGTTTTAATAGAAAGAATAAGAGTTCAATTAAGAAAAAAAACCAATACTGTTGATGATACAAAAAATATAATTAGTCATGGTAAATTAAAATTAGACCCTGCCCAGCTAGAATGCGAATGGAATGGAAAAGCTCTGCCAGATAAGCTGACCACAACAGAATTTTTAATTGTCAAAGAATTAGCTAAAAGACCAGGGGTTATAAAGGAAAGAGCTCACTTAATGGATATAGCTTATAAGGAAAATACAGAAATTGAAGACAGAACAATTGATAGTCACGTCAAAAGAATAAGAAAAAAGTTTAAAAAGGTAGACGAAAAATTTTCTGCAATTGAAACTAGATATGGAAGTGGGTATAGATGGAATGTTAGCTAATGAAACAAAAAAAATCAGCTTCTATTCTAAAGAAGTTTTTAATAATTAACCTTACAGTTTTTTCTGTTTTAGGACTTTTTACAATTATATACCTTGAAGCAATCCAGCCAACCTTAGTAAAAGAAAGATCAGATAATCATAAAGTAGTCATTAATAATACTAAGGATAATCTCGAACGACTTAATATAGAATACACTAAAGAGG